>JAQBPP010000089.1 GCA_028287455.1 Bacilli bacterium
ATATGATGATGAGGGTTCATACATCCCTCGGTGATACCGCAGCAAATGCTATTACCGGATAGGCCCATTTGAAGACCCACTCGGAGAAGCAGGTTTCACACTATTTCCAGAATTTTGTGGTGGAATACTTGCTGGCGGACTATTTGTCGGCGGAGTCTGCGGCGGAGCAGGAGGTGTTGCGCCGCCGACTGCTGTACCACCTGGTATACTGTTAGTCGAACCTCCGCCTGCATGCACTGAGTTCGTCGAATCACCCGCTGCTCCTCCAGTTCCTGTACCCGGTACAGGTTTCGTGTTGGTAGGTGGGTTGCTGGCAGCCCCCGCTCCACTACCGCTGCCTGAAGAACTGCCGGACGAGGAGGGGGTGCCTGTCGACGGCGGAGCGCTTTGATAAATGGATGTGCCGTCCGGTCGGTACAAACGGCTGTTCTGATATCTCCACACTTGTCCGCTGGAGTCAGTTAACTTCATCACATCAGACATTTCGTCATATTCAACCTGTGTAATCCGCAAATTAGGCAAAGGCAATTGATGAATGCCATTTACGGCATCGTATTTGTACATCTCCGTGTTGGCACCGTTTTGAAGCTCAATGTACAATAATTCCATATAAGGCGAGAAGAAAGAATTTTCAATTTTCCTTTGACTTCCCCACCACTCATTAATTAATAAAGGCTTGGTATCATTTAGCTGCAGGATATTCGCATCGAGATAAGATCCCTGAACAAAATAAAGAATGGAATCTGAGCTGCCCAGCCATTGAATATAGATGACATGCCCAACAGTGGGATACGACTTCGATCCATCTTTGCCGAGAACAATCAGTTCATTTTGATTGGTAGTATAGGCCACATGCTGCTTATCTGCGCTCAGAGCATATGTTACTGCGTCCGCAGGAACAGATATAGTTTCCACAGGTTTAATATCAGGCGTGGTACCTGCCTGCTGACTCGCTGCCTCTATAGCAGTAATCGAAGGAGATTGCAAATAAATATCAACTTGATGCAGCAGGAAAAACTGCGCAGCAGAAAACAAAACAAAGCCGCCCAGCCAAAGTTTTTGTTTGAGGGAAAGTCTAAATTTTATGGCCATTATTTCTTAACCCCATCTACGACAAAGCTGGTCGCCACATATCTTTCGCCAAGGGGATTGGACGGCGGTACCAATAATTGTCCGTTATAATATAACTCTGAGCTGTAGCCTCCATCCAGATTCGAGGCTTCATAGGCGCCATTTTCCAGCATCACCGCTTCGCAATCGAGCAGACTGGCCCCAACGCCCTGGTTGCCGCGTCCGGACAAACAAAGGAGAAGGATGGAACCGTCGCTGCGCTGTCCAATAACAGAACGCGGCGCAACCCCCCAAGTATCATCTGTTGGTGTCAAGTAGGGTTTGCCCTGATGCACGAGCTCAGGGCCATAAGAAACCACATCTGTGACTCCTAACTGCTGAAGTTCAGCATACGTATAAATACCAATGATAAGCGATCCTTCCTTGGTCAAACCGATCACCGGTTGTGCGGAATCCTGATCGCCGCAAATGTATTGATTGCGTGAAATCGTAAGTCCAAGCGGGACGCCTCCTGTTCCAGAGCCTTGTCCGTCATAAAATCCACCCGCATTCATTCCCGCAACTGCACCGACATCCTTGACCATGTCTGTCACAGTTTGACCCACATTATTCAAGTACTTGGTGGAGGCCACATGTACTCGTTTCGGATCGTGCACGATCAATAAACTACCAGAAAATTTACTTGTTTTTATAGGAACTGTTTCGATCCCGTTATCCTGAATCGAAGAAAAGTCAGTTGTTGACGACATATCTCCTATGCTCATATTGCCGATCGAAACCGGTTGATATTTGGCAAGTGCAGATTTCGAGAAGAACGGATTAATTACCGAGGGATGAGAACTTGACAAAATGGATCCAATTACATTTCGACGAAGATTTTCATACGGTCCATATAAAACCAATGCAGCTGTCGAAGCAACCAAATATCCAAGAACACAAGCGATGGTGAAAACAGTCAATGCAGCTTGCCGAAGCTTGCTTCTGCGCTTGACTTGTTGTGGTAATTCATACGCTTGTCCCTGTGTGCTTACAGACAACCAATCCATCTCCTTCGACACATTCCTATCTAGTACCCTATTCAAGTATAGAACAGAAGGCTATGAAAAATCTATGTAATATGTTTATGTGCCAATTCGGGGAAAATAATCTTTTTTTAATTGATCCAATTGATCTATCGAGCGGGCTGCCCACTGTTGCAATCGCTGCAGATTTTTCAGATCGGTTTCAATCGCCGTTTGCAGGCTTTTGTTATAATCCGGGATTTCATGCACAAAGTGAGTTAGTGTAGAGATGAGCACAACCGCTTTTTCCTGATATGCGAGCGCCCTTCTTTGATGAAACAAAGGAACTTCTACCGCCTGCGGATGATGCAGATCGCCTTGCTCTGGATGTTTGGCGACCGCAAGCACTTTGACAACCGCGCGGGGCGGGTTATATTCGATTAATTCCGCAATGTATTCCCCGGTTTTATAACTAGCGATTACCACGTCTCCGGCTGTGAATTGTTTTTCATTCATATGGACCGACTCCTTTGATAAATTTATCCAACACCGAACTACCTGATATCCTTCTATCATACCGCATGCTGACTGTTTTTGCGCACAAAAAGCAGAAAAAAGGACGCCATCTCGTGCAGGCGCCCCGTTTTGCTAATTAACAAACTGCTCCTGCTACAGGTGCGCCATAACCAGGCACCAGCAAGATAAAGAGAACGAAGATGATTAGGAAAACAATAGCCCAGTGAGTATACCCGCCAAATACGCCGTACATCTTAACACCCCCTAGACTTGCAATACATTACACTACTCGGTCCGTAGGTAAAGCGTATCGGCTAATATACCTGATGGAAAAGCCTATCACAAAAAGTTTCCACCAAAAAACCCGTGAACGATTGTCCACGGGTCATTGTTCGTAGTCGAACAACAGCTCAAACTTTTTTAAACGAATGGACGATCAATTTGGTACCCACCTGCAGAATCCAACAAAGGGCGAGCAAATCCACAATCGTTTGCAGGATCCCGCCATACGGATAGTGTCGGAGAAAAAGATAAACAAAAATCAGCACTCCGATAAACAAATTAAACAAGTACTTCTGCAAATTCCGCAACTTACGTACCTCCTAATCGCTTGAATGGGCAGCAGTGGGCTGTGTGTCTTTCTGCCTCTCATCATAGCACATACGAATCGCATCATTGCATGCAAAAAAGCCCTGACAGAAATCTGCCGGGCTTCATGAAAGCATCCTGTTATCCAACGATAGAGGATTTGTTTTCTCTGCTAAAATCAGCTAGTTCATGAAGTGATTCACGAACAGCATTTGAAATGACAATCCCTTGCCCCGCTCTGGACAATCGATTGATAAATTCTGAACGGTTATGCGTAAAAACTTCAATGGGAGGTCCTTCCAGCAAATAGAGTGTGGATGGTTCTGCCAAAAGTTCGATAAACTCCAGATGTTCTAAGCAACCAAAAAACAATTGAAAAAATGGAGAGGCCGGATTTTTTTTATGCCAAATTTGCAAAAGTAAACCCATCTGGTTAAAGACACTAACGATTTTGGAGGTCATGGTGAAATCAGTATAGTGCAAATCTGAAGTAGGTAAAAGAAATTTACATCCCGTAACAAAAGGAATTCGACAGGTATCGTACAAGAATGAACCGCAATCCTTTTTAGATATAAAACGCATGTGTATTCCTCCTGGTTCTTTTACTCCCCCATTTCTCATTATGACCATTAATTATGGAGATATGATCAACGCCTGATTAAAAAATCGTAAAAAAGTCGTTTCGTTTCTTGTCGGCTTCCTGTTGATAGAGTTCAGTTTTGCAAATTTGATCCAGGACGTGCTGCTCTTGTTTGTTAATCGTTAAATCTTCCAGCACCCGTAAATTCATTTGCAGTTGTTCTGCGTTTGCAACTCCAATTACAGCTGATGAGATCCGCGGATCGCGTAAAGTCCACTTCATGCCGGCTTTCGCAACGAGATTCCGATCCGGAATCCCTGCTTCTTCTGCCATTTGGAACAGTTTTCCTTTCATAAAGAGCTCCCGCGTAATAATGGCCATAGAACGCTCAGCAGCAGCAGGAATCACCTGTTCCTCCATCTGTTTTTCTGACACATTATAATGGATATATACGGAATCAAAGCAGCCCGCATGAATTTGCCGCAAGTATACATCGTTGCCTGAGAATGTATCGGCATTCGCAAAGCGAATGAGCCCCTCCTGTTTTAGCTTGGTAATGTTGTCTATCATTTTATCCATAAAGTCTGGATCAGCATCCAGAGCCGATTTCATAAAAGCAACATTCAAAATGTCTAACGCTTCTCGCTGCAATAACCCAATAATTCGGATGACTTCATTTCTTAACAACTGATAATCACCCATTTTGCGATTTTGAGGGTCATAATTATAAACCATGCCCTCTGGTCGTGTCTGAATTAATAATTCCTCAGACGGCTGAAGTTTCTTGAAAATGCGGCCCAACGCTTCCTTTTCGGAATCGATTGTTACATCAAAGAAGTTAATGCCAGCCTCCAGCGCCTTTTTCACCAATGTCTCACGCTCTTCTCCGCCAAAGTCAGGGAAAATGTAACCAGGTTGGATCGCCTTTTTACTGTCGTCGTGAAAACCTTTGATTTTCCCGTTGCTGCGAAATTCATGTCCTCCTAATCCAATAACAGAGACTTGTACTCCGGATTTCCCATAAGTTCTATACTGCACGAAGGCACGTCCTTTCTTCTATAATCCTCATCTTGATTCTTTAACCACTATAGGCTACAGGCAGAATCACATTTATCGCAGTCCCTCTTCCGACCTCACTGTCAATGTCGATTCTGCCTTTGTGATTTTCAATAATGCGATGAGTAACCATCATGCCAAGCCCATTGCCTTTTTCCTTCGTGGAGTAAAAAGGTTCTCCCAGCTTCGAAATGCGTTCCTTGGGAATTCCGCATCCCTGGTCAGTGACACTAATACCAACATATTCAGTACCCTGTGGGCGGACCTCGATTTCCACTTTGCCGCCATCCGGCATTGACTCAATTGCATTCTTTAGCAAATTGATAAAAACCTGCTTGATCTGGTTTTCTTCACAGGTAAGCTGTGGAACGGCTCCTTCAATCGTCGTGAAGATTTGAACATTATTCATGGCGGCTTCCGCTTCCAGCAGCGGAAGAATGTCATAGATCAACTTTTTAACATCCACGGGTTGAAACATGGTCGCTTGTGGTTTAGAGAGATACATAAATTCACTCACAATGGAATTGATTCTGTTTAATTCAGACAACATGATCTCAAAAAACTTGTTGTAACCGGTTACCTTAGTCTGGAGCAATTGCAAAAAACCTTTGATCGACGTCAAAGGATTGCGAATTTCATGACCGACCCCTGCGGCTAGCTGTCCTACAACAGCCAGTTTTTCCGATTTGCGCAGCAATTCTTCTGTCTCTTTGCGATCTGTAATGTCCTGCATCGTTCCGAAAAC
Source organism: Bacilli bacterium (assembly GCA_028287455.1). Lineage (GTDB taxonomy): Bacteria > Bacillota > Bacilli > Tumebacillales > JAQBPP01 > JAQBPP01. Next base: position 5,558 of record JAQBPP010000089.1, read on the forward strand.
CCTCAGCAGGTTCCCTTTGTGATCAATTTCAACGTCTGCTTTTTTATGAACAACTCTGGTCACGCCATCCAAACGTACAATTCTGAATTCTATGTCATAAGGTTTTCCTTGTACAGAATCCACCATAAATTTAAGAACCATCGCCCGATCTTCTTCATGTACAAAAGACAAAAACGTCTCGCGTGTCAAAGTAAATGAAAAATTCCGTATACCAAAAATTCGGTAAGTCTGCTCTGACCAGATTCTTTTATCGGTTTTTGCATTCCATTCCCAATTTCCTAATTGAGCGATTCGTTGTGCGACTGCCAGTCGCTGCTCGCTTTCACGCAGTTGGGCTTCCATCATTTTTTGGCTGGTTGTGTCCCGAATCACTCCGTAAACCCCGACCACTTCATGATTCACTTTAATTGGGACAAGCGTTGCTGACGTTTCAACGCGATTTCCATTTTTATGTATAATTGCATTGTCATAATTTTGCACTTGGCCTTTTAATGCTTGGGCAAAGTAATACTCAATCTGACGAATATTTTCTTTAACAATGATTTTCTCATAATTCAGTTTTAGAAATTCTTCCCGTTTATAACCAGTAATTCGTTGATAAGCAGGATTGACATCGACATAATCCCCACCACGATCCAGAACAAATAATGCGAATGGATTATCCTTAAAAAACGAATCAAGCAAATCTATATGAGACATTTGTTCTTTAAGAAGAGTAGTAATATCGGAAACCAACTAAGCACCTTCTCCCGTACGCAGAATATTACTAATTCAAAAATTGCATACGGAAGAGGAACTTGTCAATGATTTATCATAGCTGTTACGTCTAACTGGAGAATATCTCCCCGAGTTCCATAAAAACAAATCCTCAGATATTCTCCATACACGCGGGAACGCCCCTTTGGACTAAGCATCCAATTATATCGAGTTACCGCGTCATTGCCATATTGAGTGTCAAATACATAAGGAATGAAGTCGATATATTTCAGGAAGAAAAACAATATTGGTTAACTGATCGATCTGCTCTGGGGTCAAATCTGGCACAACAGGATCTTTGGGTATGACAGGCTGTTTCATCATCTCGTTCCTCTCGTTAAGCTTGTGCAACAATGACAGGAATTCCGTTAGCTTCCAAGTTAGCTATTTTGTCTCGTGGCGTTTCTTCATCCGTGATAATTAAATCCAGTTGATCAATAGAAACGATAGTAATGAATAAATCAAATCCAATTTTATTGTGACTGGCCAGACAGATTCTGGTTCTTGAATTTTGAGCAATGACACGGTGAAAAGCAGCAACCTCTGGAGTGAGTGTACTTATTCCTCTGCTGGATAACCCACCCCCGACCAAAAAACAAGTGTCAAATTTAAATTGTCTGATGAATTCATGTGCCAATGCATCCGTAACGTTGCCAGATGGTTTCAGTTGACCGCCGACAAAGTAGGTCTGAACCAAATGATTTTCACGTAAAACATCAGCAACCCGTAGCGAGTTAGTGACTACAGTAAAAGGGACTTGGGGCAAATACTTCAACATAACGAAATTTTGCGCTGCGCCACCGATGAATACAGAATCATTTTGTTGGATATAGGATGCAGCTGATTTAGCAATCGCGTTTTGATAAACGTCTCCCTCCCCAAACCGAATCGCAGGAGGTGCAGGTCGACTGTCCTTTGTCATCGGAATTGCTCCTCCATGCGTCCGTTTGAGCAATCCGTTCTCCTCCATGATCGAAAGGTCTCTTCTGATAGAGTCAATGGACATCTGAAACATCTCGGCCAACTCTTTTGCGAACACCCTTCCATTCGCTTCGAGTAAGTTCAAAATCTGATCACGTCGTTCTTCAGAAAACATGAAGACTTCCTCCTTCAAGTCAACTTTTACCAACTGACACAATAATATTCATGTTTGTTCGGTTTTGTCAATTATTTTTCTGCTAGTTTATTCAGTTTTATTCATGTTCATTCGTATCTTCCCAGATAAAAAAATCCCTTCTAGTCTGAGAAGGGATTGGAGTGTTCAGTTCCTTAGATCGCTGATTGCACTGGTTGATAACAAAAATCAATATCTGGCAGCAGGATAGACTCGAAATTTACCAATCTACCTTTTTCAAAGAAGCATTGATGATCAAAATACTGCTGATCGTTAAGTACTGAAGTTAAAAAATAAGGAATATTTTCCGCAACACCGCTATTATTTGGATGCAAAACCCAAGCAATTTCTTTCCAATCCAAAATACCTTCTACTGTGTCAACAGGTGTCTCAGGC
>JAQBPP010000098.1 GCA_028287455.1 Bacilli bacterium
CGAAAAAGAACAGGTACAAAGGTATACTTGGCGTATACAGGATTTAATGAATGCTGTGATTAAATCAGATTTAAATATTAAACATATAGAAGAAATGTACGCAGAGTACGGTACATATTGGTTTGAAACAGACGGTGGTGACAGAGAAACTTTGTCAAAAGAAGAACTTGATAATTTGTATAACTGGGAAAAAAATCCCTTGGCTGCCCTTCCACAATGGTTATCTATATATGCAACCAAATGAATTAACGGCGAAAATGGTGAGGGAGAGGGATAAAATGAGCCGCATGCTTTCCAAATTCAATCCTCTCTATAAAGGAAAAGAAGCGCGATTCATATCGACGGCAGTGTTGTTTCTAGCTGGAATTAGTTTGATCTTATTATTTTTTTATTTTGATCGACAAGATACAGTATCGGTCGTTCTCCGTTCTTGGGGGACATGGGGCATTCTTCTTTCAATAGCTTTAATGGCATTTCTATCTATTATGCCTGTGCCATCTGAATTTCTCCTGATTCTGAATATGAAGATCTATGGAGTTGTGTCGGGCATTCTATATGCCTGGATCGGTACAATGGCTGGAACTCTTTTGACGTTTATAATCATTCGTTTTTATGGAATGCCGCTTCTTAAACAGTGGGTTTCGGAGGCTGTTTGGATCAAAGTGGATCGTTGGGTTTCTAAAAGAGGTGCAATAGGGTTACTCATAGCTCGGCTGCTCCCGATCCCAGCATCAGTAGTCAACTATGCGGCGGGGTGTTTGGAATCAGTGAGGTTGTGGGATTATTTTTGGACAGCGGCGGTATCCATTTGGCCTTACTATTTAGGAGCAGCCAGTCTATTTGTTGGCATACCTAAAGGTATTACTAAAGGAATGTTGTTGGGTGGGGCAATACTCCTAGTCCTGTGGTTAGTTGGCTCATTCTTGAATAGAAAGACGCCCAATTAGAAACGATTTACGATTGTTTCGGATATAAAGCTGGATGTTGAAAAAACGGCTCTTCGGAAGAGACTGTGAGCATTCTCAGCATTTCATTATTTTGTCGAACGATGCTTAAAATCTCATTGGATACAGCCAGGTGATTCTCCAATAATTGGTGTACTTTGTCTATTCCAGTTGAATCTCTTCGATTCCATTCGAATTCTGAAGTCTGACCTTGGTACTGAGGAATCGCAGTATAATAATAGGGAGGATTATATTGCCAGAAATACATTAGATTTCCCACCTTACTAATTAGATTTTCTTAATAGTGAACCTGTCAGACAATAACGCCCAATTTTGCGGGAAGGGAGATCCTAGCTCCCAATAACTGCCGCCTCGCAATTGAAACTCTTTTATTAAATTGAATTTAGCATCCATGCTTCTTGCATCCTCAAACCAGACAACATGAGACTTGCCTGCCTCTTGATAATGAAAATAAGGGGATTGGGAATTGGAGTCGAATTGAATCGTACTGCCATGCGCAGCAGCCAGTAAATAGGCTTGTTGTGTACTGACACGTTTTGCCCACTGTCCCCCTTTGACATAGGGAAGCGTCCAATCATAACCATAAAGCGGCATTCCCATCATAATTTTGTTTCTCGGCATGACCGATACCGCATACTGCAGAACTTGCCTTACTTGATTGGGAGGAGCCACAGCCATGGGCGGTCCTCCAGACCACCCGTATTCGTAGGTCATTAGTATTGCAAAATCTACGATTTGGCCATGAGCAGCGTAATCGTGAGCTTCATATAGCAATCCGGTTTGGGTTGCACTGCGCTTAGGCGCCAAAGCAGTGGCAACAAAAAAGCCTCTTGGTTTTGCTTTAGCGACTAAATTACGTAAAAACTGGTTATAGCTTTCTCGGTCATCCGGATAGATGTATTCGAAATCAATATTAATTCCCCGATATCCTTTTTGGCTCATGATTGTAAACAGTTCATTGATCATGCGATTTTGGATGTCAACGTTTCGCAGGATCGTCCTGGCAACATCTGACTGAAACTTGCCTGCTGAGAAGTTTGTCACTGCAAGCATGGGTGCAATTCGACTTCTTCTGGCAAAAGATAACGCTGTATCATCGTTAGGTCTTGTAAGGCTGCCGTCTGATTGAACCTGATAACTGAAAATGGCCAGGTAAGTCAATTGAGAAGCTGCTGGAGAGACGTTATCAATGTCCGCCTGGGTTCCAGCTGGTTCAAGATAGGCATTAATTTCGATGGTTGGTCGATTGGTTTGAGGTTGAATCGGAATCAATAAAGTTTGCCCTGGGACTAATTGATTGGGATCCGGTGGTTGACTCACCTGTACGATTTCAGCTGGTGTCACTCGATACATTCTCGCAATTGATGCCAACGTTTCGCCGGCTTTAACAACGTGAATAATCATTTTCTTTCCTCCTGCCATTCTAAAGCCCACGATTAAAGCATATTCCGGAAAATCTATACAGGTGTTTATCCCATTCAAAAGAAGACATTTTCCTGTCTGACAATCCGGAGTTGGCTAAAAAGAATAGGGGGAGGTCATTACATCAAGATGGGATGAGTGCCGTCGCTGACTAGATTCCTGCAGTGGCGCCACCATCTATGACAAACTCTTGTCCAGTGATATAGGACGAATCATCAGAAGCCAAAAATAAAACCAGTTTTGCAACCTCTGATGGTTCACCCAGACGCCCCAATGGATACGCTTTTCCTAGCTGTTCCGTAGTTGTCCCAACACTCTCCGCTCCATATGCAGCCATTCCGGTGTTGATATAACCAGGATGAATCGAGTTGACTCGTACTCTTTGTTCCGCATATTCTATCGCAACATCCTTTGTCAAAATCCGCACAGCACCTTTGCTCGCCCCATACAAAGCATGTCGGGAAGCGCCGCGCAAACCCGCCACTGACGATGCGTTGATGACCGAACCACCTCCCTGTTGCGCAATGACAGGAATCACATGCTTGCAGCCTAAAAAGACGCCGGTGACGTTAATGGCCATCAAACGATTCCATTCATCCAGAGTAGTTTCAGTCAGTGGTTTAATAATGTAAATGCCAGCATTGTTAAATAGAATATTAATTTGCCTGTAGGTGTTCAGTGTTCCGTCAACCACTTTCTCCCAATCTTCTTCTTTGGAGACGTCTTGCTTAATGAAAGCAGCATCCCCTGCATGGCTCTTTATTTCTTCGACGACCTGTCTTCCGTTATCTTCGTTAATATCGGTTACAACGACTTTCGCTCCTTCATTTGCGAACAGCAGTGAGGTTTCTTTTCCGATGCCAGTACCACCACCAGTTACAATGGCAACTTTGTCCAATAACTTACTCATCTCATAACCTCCTAATTGTGTGCCAATCCTCTACAGAGCTAACCATCCACCATCGACAGCGTAAGTATAGCCTGTGCAGTATTCGGAAGCGTCTGAAGACAGGAACAATGCAAGTCCCGCGACGTCGTCCGGTTGCCCCCACCTTCCGAGCGGAGTTCGCCGAACAATTTCTTCGTGCCCTCCCCTCCAACACCTTTAGTTGTGAAACCGCAGGATTCCTAGCTTAAACGCCAACATCGTTTTGTTTTTCCATTAAGTAAATTCTATATGCAGGGGCGGTGAAAATCTCACCCGATTTGCCCGATTGGAAATGTATCCCATTCTTTAGGAGGAATGAAAAGACTGCAGAGCAGCAAAATAAGAAGGTAAAAATTTCATTCCATTGAGTCGTATATATGATTCGTATTCTATAAACAGTGAGGGGGGCAATCGAATGGAAGATGTCATAGCAAAGCACAAAGAAACAGGCGTGCGATCTGAGGTCCAGCGTTTAGGACGTTTTTTAAGCGGTATGGTGATGCCAAACATTGGAGCATTTATTGCCTGGGGGTTGATTACGGCATTGTTCATCCCTACCGGGTGGATACCCAATGTGTATCTCGGAAAATTGGTCAGCCCAATGATCACTTATTTGCTGCCTCTCTTGATCGGATATACCGGCGGGCATATGGTTCATGGACAGCGTGGTGCTGTGGTGGGTGCTATAGGCACAATGGGTGTTGTAGTTGGAGCCGATATTCCGATGTTTCTCGGGGCAATGATTCTGGGACCCTTGTCAGCGTGGGTAATCAAACAGTTTGACCGCGGAATCAAGGGCAGAGTTCGTGCCGGCTTTGAAATGCTCGTGAATAACTTCTCCGCAGGAATCATCGGAGCGGTAATGGCTCTGGCAGCCTACACTGTGGTCGGGCCAATTGTGGCGGCATTCAGCAAACTGCTCGCCGCTGGTGTGCAGAGACTGATCGAACTCAGATTGCTTCCTCTTGCGAATATTTTAATCGAGCCCGGAAAAGTGTTGTTTTTAAATAATGCAATCAATCATGGAGTCTTAAGTCCGATCGGGATGCAGCAGGCTGCGCTTACGGGGAAATCGATTGTTTTCATGCTGGAACCCAATCCAGGACCTGGTTTGGGAGTGCTGCTCGCTTATTGGGCGTTCGGCAGAGGAACAGCCAAGCAGTCAGCGCCCGGTGCAGCGATCATACAGTTTTTGGGCGGTATTCATGAAATCTATTTCCCGTACATTCTGATGAATCCGCGCCTCATTCTGGCAACAATTGCAGGCGGGGTGACAGGTACATTTACTTTTTCTGTGCTGGGTGCCGGACTTGTTGCGGTGCCTTCGCCAGGCAGCATCTTTGCTTTTATCGCAATGGCACCCAGAGGCGGACTGCTGCCGGTGCTTGCAGGCGTGTTTGTAGGAGCGGCTGTTTCATTCTTGGTGTCTATGCTTTTAATGATAGGACGCAGGGGAGACTTAGAAGGTTCCTTGGAGGAAGCTACTGAAGAAGTGAACAATTTAAGAGGCTTCCGCAGACCGGAGTCGGTGCAAGAAGTGCTAAAGGAGCAAGGTCACATTAAGGAACTGGACCAAATTCAAGAAGATGTAAGCAAAATCGTATTCTCCTGCGATGCCGGGATGGGCTCCAGCGCAATGGGCGCTTCGATTTTGAGGAGGAAATTAAAAGAGGCGGGGGTACCGGTGACGGTTGAAAACACTGCAATTAGCGAGATCCCGTCCGATGCGGACATTGTAATTAC
>JAQBPP010000135.1 GCA_028287455.1 Bacilli bacterium
CGGCGTACCTGATTGAAAATAAGTGTCCCAACGTTCCGCGACACTGTACAGCAAGGATCTGGCTGTAAACAGGTCGAGCTCCAGATGGCCGATTTTATCCTGGATATGGGGCACTTCCGCAATCGGCCCTGGCAAGCTGTTCGGTCGGTAAGACAGCGCGTATTCCAAAGCAAATCTTCGTGCAGAAGCCGCAACTCCGAGATAACACGCCGGAATATGCAGCATCCAGGCGCCCGCATCCGCACGGCGTTTCTGCTGCTCTGCAGGTGCCGGCGGCTGAATCAGGCTGTCTGCTGGCAGACGCACGTCAGTCAGCACCAGATCATGGCTGCCCGTTGCACGCATGCCCATGCTGTTCCATGTGTAATCAATCTGAAGTCCGTTTGTTCCGCGCGGAATGAGAAATTCCGCCGATCCCTCACGATCCTCCACCGCTGCAGTAACTAGAAACCAGTCCAGCGCCGGGCTCAAAGTGCTCCAGGTTTTGCGCCCATTCAGCAGCCAACTGCCATCTGCTTGCTTCACTGCTGTTGTTTGCGGCCGACCGCCACGGCTGGGACTTCCAGTCGCAGGCTCCGAAGCGCAGCTGTTGATGGTCGCGCCGTGTTCGACAACGCTTTTGCAAATTTTCGCGAACAGTTCCTCCGGCCAAGCCCGGGTGGACCGCAGATTCAACAGTTTCCCGACGCTCCATCCGACTGCCAGCGCAGTGGAAGAATCCCCTTGCGCGAGGCGCTCCTGCACCAAACACAGTTGATAGAGCGAGATTCCGTCGCCCCCATATTCCTTCGGCACTGTTAGCTTCATATATCCTGCCGCACGCAGCCGATCGACATTTTCATGGGAGAATTCTCCCGTACGGTCATAATCAGCTGCACGGCCTGCGAATTCATCTGCAAGACAGCCAGCAAAATCCACCAGCTTCTGATCTTCCTCATTCCTTATAAAAGGATCAAGTTTACTCATAGCCCCACCCCCTGCGTTGACGTAAAAAACCACTTCTTAATTCGTAGTTTAACAGACCCAGCGTGGATAGGAAAACTCCACCTCAAGTGCGAATTGATATAGAGTTCACAAAGTTGCAACCATTTCGACAAACATCCTTCATCACTCCGGCTTTAAACACAGGATCATACCTCAGGGTTTCATTGTACACTAGAAGTACAGGCTTGTGAAATAAATCACAATCCTTCGAGCTAAAGATTTACACTGCTAAAAACAGTAGGAGGATGCACTATGGCAAACACCGAGATGGCGCGCGCATTGTTTGGAATGTCGCTGGGATTTCATATCATCTTTGCCACACTTGGAGTAGGGCTTCCGCTAATGATTGCCATTGCGGAAGTCAGCGGCGTGCTTACAAAAGACTCTGATTATGCTCAGCTAGCCAAGCGCTGGACCAAGGGATTCGTTATTTTGCTTGGCGTAGGCGTAGTCACAGGCACGATTGTGGCTGTGCAGCTGTCGCTCTTGTGGCCCGCCTTTATGCGGATGGTAGGTCAGGTCATCGCTTTGCCGTTTTTAATCGAAGTGTTTGCATTCTTCCTGGAGGCGTTGTTTACGGCCGTCTATATTTACGCAGCCGACCGCGTTCGACCAGCGGTACGCATTGCCAGCGCCTTTCTGGTTTCCTTAGGTTCCGCACTGTCTGCACTGCTCATCACAGACGTTAATGCGTTTATGAATACTCCGCGCGGATTCACACTGGACCATGGAAAAGCGGTCGACATTCACCCCTGGCAGGCCGTTTTCAATCCAGCCATGGCCACTGAGATGCTGCACGTACTCGTTTCGGCCTACATGACAGTCGCATTCGTGCTGGCAGCCATTGCCGCCTGGAAGCTGCTTTCGCCAAAGTTGGCAGATGCGAAGGTGCGCGCTTACCATCAAAAAGCACTAATGCTCATGCTGTCGATCGGCGGGATCATGGCGATCTTCACTGCAATTGCGGGCGACTTGTCGGGGAAATTTCTAGCTCAGTACCAACCGATCAAATTAGCTGCGGCTGAAGGGTTGTTTAACACCACAACGCATGCTCCGCTGGTGATTGGCGGTATCGTTGATGGCGGTACACAGCAGATCCTGGGCGGCATTGAACTGCCCAGTCTGCTAAGTTTCCTCGCCACTGACCGTTTAGATGGTGTGGTGCAGGGATTGAATGCATTCCCGCGTTCTGATTGGCCGCCCCTCTTTGTTCACCTATTGTTTGATCTGATGGTGGGGATCGGCAGCATCTGTATTGGAGTGGCATTGCTCGCCTGGATCATGAAAACAATCCGCCGTAAACAAACAGTTTTGTTCGGAAATTGGCTGCTGTGGATCATCGCGGCAGCTGGTCCTTTGTCTGTGCTAGCCATTGAGTCGGGCTGGGTATTCGCAGAGATCGCTCGCCAACCATGGACGATTGTCGGATTTCTGCGCACCGCAGACGCGGTAACTTCATCGCCTGACGTCGGACTGTTTTTTATCTTGTTCCTTACCCTCTATCTAGTGCTTGCAGTGGGAACGGTATTGGCCTTGCGCGCGTATTTCCGCTTGCATCCGCTTAATTCAGAAGATCTAAGTATTTCGCAGCCTATTCGGGAGGTGTGGTTGCCATGACAGCTGCGATGTGGGCGATTTTACTCATGTGGACTGTCCTGTTGATCTATGCACTCGCCGCTTCAGTCGATTTCGGAGCGGGCTTCTGGGCGATGGTGTTTCAGGGGCGTTCGAACGGCGCTGCGGTCATTGCCAATCGATATGTATCTCCGCTATGGGAAGTGACAAACGTCTTTCTCGTCTTATTTGCAGTTGGGTTTGTGGGGTTTTTCCCGCAGGCTGCGTATACGTACGGAAACATCCTGCTGGTGCCTGGCAGTCTCATCCTGATTTTGCTGGCTTTACGCGGTTCGTTTCTGGTGTTTGCCTATACCACGCAAAAGAATGTTAGTTTGTTGCGCACAGTCTCTGGCATCACCGGACTGCTGCTGCCTGGCTTGTTTGTCAGTGTACTGCCTATCTCAGAAGGGGGATTTGTCACACTTTCTGGCGGCCATTATCAGATGCTGCTGGGGAAGCTGTTTACCAGTCCGATTGAGTATGCCTACCTGGTCTTCGGAGTTGCGACGGAACTGTTTTTGTCATCTCTGTTAATGTCCGATTATTCACAGTCCGCAGGCAATCAGCAAGCTTATCAGTTGTATCAAAAATTGGCCAAATGGCTCGGCCCGATCACTTTGTTGTCAGCCCTACTTGTTCAGATCCTGATGCCTGCCGAAAGCAATTGGATGCAAATACG
>JAQBPP010000109.1 GCA_028287455.1 Bacilli bacterium
CCATCCGCAAATTTCCATGGAGTAATAGTGCTTTCCATTTTGCGTCCGGCAATAATGTCATTAAAGCCCGTAGTTGTATCCAGCGCTACTAACGCTTTACTTGCGGCAAGCTGTGCAGCAAACCCGCGTGAGATGTTCTCGCTCATAGTTGGTACGTTGCCGCCAGCAATAGCCGCTTGAATATTAGCTTCCGAGCTTGGAGTTTCCTTCATCGGACTCACATTTATATGGACGTTAGCATTCACCGCTTCATACTCTTTGGCTAATGCAGTCCAATAAGCTTGCTGTGGTGGATTTGGTGCTGTCCAGAATTCGATCGTTGTTCCACTAGCGGATGGTAGATTGCTCTTCTTTGCACACGCTGCTGCCATTGTGATCGTCAATATAATTATTAATAACAAGGTTATTCTCTTGCTCATCTGAATAAGCCTCCATTTCATTTTCTATGTTCCTATCATCCTAACAAAAGCTAAACTTATTCCGACTTCATTCAGAATAAAAACAATAAATAACCTGTTATATGTAGAAAAATGGTATCGATTTTAGTAACCACCTATCTATCTTTCTCTTTTTCAAAACCACCGACAATTGCCAAAAACATCAGTGTTAGACTCCAACAAATTCCATCGCTAAAGGAAAGTGAACATAATACATGCTGGCCATCTCCTTTTTCTTAGATGTATCTTCATCGACAAGAAGGTAGATTCAGTTGCGTTTCTTATATATACCCACTTGACACAGGAAATAACGTGGGGACCAATAATTCTTTCAAGTTAAGCGAAAAAAGCCATTGTGGGGGTACAGAGCACCCCTTACAAAAGACGTTCAAAACGGATTATGGAATTCGAAAAACATTGGATGAATGTCTGCAGATGGCCAAGATGTCAGTCTTCCAGCGTGCAATGGAGCTACTTGCTCGAGAGACCGGATGGAGTGAAAAGATCAGCAGATCTGAGTCAGCACAGAGTGGAACGATGGAATTCTCGGTCTAAAAAGGGATGTGTTAGTGATTCCATGGTATTTTTACGCCTTTATTTTGTCGAATTTTGTCGAAAAATATCACTTGAGCAATGCATTATGGGGACTGCCAATGGGCAGACGAAGCACGTCACACCTTTGCCTCGGTACACAACCGACATAGCCGATGTGTGGCCTGTGTTGGAGATGTTTATATCTGGTGGCTTTGGGGTAAATGTTTTTTGTGGTGGGAATTGGGAGTTATATGAATTTATGTGGGGCACATCGTTGGCAGAGATAGAAGCATCAATAGCACCTGAAGCAATCTGACTTGTAGCATTGCGAGCTTGAGGGGTGGATATTGAGTTATGAAAATTTGTTACCGGGAAATCAATTTTCGAGAAAACACTATAGGGCTTATTAACTGGGTAAACGAAATTATCGAGGAATACCAAGCCAAAGGGTAATCGTTGACCATGCGTCAAGTGTAGTACCAACTTGTAGCGCGGGCTGTGATCCCAAATAACGAGCGCAGTTACAAGAACCTTGGCAGTGTCATTTTCGACGGCAGGATGTCTGGGCTTATAGATTGTTTTATTCGTTCGGTTGCCATAGCTTTGCGCTGGACAAGTGGCAAGACCACCCTCCTACGTTGAGGTCTGGGTCGAGAAAGATGCGCTCATCGGTGTCGTAGGTCAGAGGTCAGGTTTGCGAGGAACTCGATGCGCTGCGTCCCGAAGTAATTGCAGACTTGATCCGCCGTAAAGTGGCGCAGTATTGCGACCTCGGTCTGCAAGTCAGCGCCAAAGCAGCCGAGCGTGAGCAAAAAGAATTGCTTGACTGAGTGTCGGACAACTGGCGAGACGATTGACGCCGAGTACACGGAGTAATGAACAGAAAAGGAAAGGGGAATTTGAATGACTAAGCTACTAAGAAAATGGCACAAATTTTGGGAGCAATATCACTATTTCCGGATCGATGAAGTGGACACCGAACTCTGGCGTTTTCATCACAAACGGCTGTATTTGTATCACAAGGATCGGGCCGGTTGGAAAAGCTTATGAAAATCTCAGATGTTCTGCTTTACATCTTTCGGGAGGCAATTGGCGAGATCCGGGCGACCCAGCTCGATGGATGGGTCAAGGAATTAGTGAGACATGAATTCGTAGCCCCAGCTGTACACGGCGAGGAAGGCTAGCCTGGAACATGTATATGGCCATTACGGATAAAGGCCGGGAGCATCTGAAGAAGAGGGGAATTTAAACCTCACAACGTGTTACATTTCCACCAATGAAGTTCCATCATTTTTTGATTCTAATTCAATGAGCGGGATCCTTACAAAACATGAATTATCGTTGTAGTTAATGACAACCTGAAGGACCTCATATTCATAAGGATCCTTGAAGGCACTATCTGAAATGAAATCACCTTTATGAGGGATTACATCCGATCCAAAAGTTTTAAACACGTCATGGAAAACTCGGGGATTGTTTTTGAGATTTATCTGTTGGTAAATTATGATTTCCATTTTAGTAACCTCCCTTAATTACAACTTTTATTATAAGTTACGAGGAAAAAATTGACAAATACTTCGTGAAGTAAGAGAGGGTGCGGATCTAGGGAAGACTTCGAGCTTCTTACTAAGTCGCGGGACCAGTAATTTCTGTGGGGGCTTAGGGATGTTCGAAATTCCGATTGTTTGCCGTGGTTGTGGTCTATTCGTTCTCAAGGTGAGTCTTCCTGGAACCTATCGAAGTGTCAGCGGTACCGAAATTCGGGTAGATCCTGCTGCGTTTTACCCCAAAATACATACCCTTTTCCTCACATGCATCCGCAATGTAAATACAACAGCGGCGACTTCCAACGTTCGTGAGAAGAGCGATTAATGGAGGGGAAGCAGTTTGCTCGATAACCCGAACGACTGCCTGGAGTTTTTCGCTCCCTTTTACATTCTATGATTTCTTGTTGATGTGCTAATAAAATTCCAAGCCAATGAGGAGAAATAAGATTGCAAACAAACATCCCATCAACAGATGAAATCGTTAAAAAAATCACCGATAATCTGCCTATTCATGTTCAAGAGAGCATGACGCGAGGAGGCGTAATGCACAGCCTCATCTTTGCGATATCAGACGCCCTTCACCACTATTTAAATAGCCCAGAGAGGAGCGATCAGAATGACGGAAATTAAGATGAGTCTTACAGAAATTATTCAGCAACTTGAATCGTGTAACTATGAGTGTGAAGCTGGGCTGTTGGTAAATAACGCAGCTTTTTTCGAGTTAAAGAAATTAGCCGAATCCCAGCCCGTTTTACCTGAGGAACGGCATCAAGTGTTGGCTGAACTGCCTGAGATTCGAGAACGCGCAAAAAGTAAGGTTCTGCAACTACTGGATAGTTTGGCAGACACTGAAGAATTATCATTCCCATTAGAGTGGATGCAGGAAGAACAAGCCAATGTAGTGATGGAGTGGGTAATGGAATTACTTAAACACTCAGTAGATGTTGTGATTGAGGAATACGAAGACGCACTCCAAGAGTCGAGTATACGCGGAGACTACTTCGATAAGTTATATAACCATCAACAGGAACTCAGAGAACAACTTTTACGAAAGTCCGTTCAGCTACAAGAGGAAAACGCGATGCTGCAATCCCAAATCGACAAACTCGCCAATTACTTTATGAACGAGTATCCCGAAGCGATTACAGAAGGCGGCGCGGTTGACATAGCTATTGAAACGGTAAAAAAGTTGCTTGAACACTCGCGCAAAATCAACCAGCATTACAAGATTCGTGCAGAGAGGGTTAAACGGCAAAAAGCGCTTATGCTGACTACGTTGGAAAAAAAGGCAACGAATTGCCCTGATTGTCATGGGAAAACACTGGAGTTGATGCGCGAAAGTTCCACGTTTATCGCACTTTGCGACGGCTGTAAGAACATTGTTAACATCCTTGCAAAAGTGAAACAAAAGGCTGAGTCTTCCTCTTTTGAAATCGAACAAACTCATATCATTATAAACGGCCCATTGTTCGATACGGTTGGCCAATATCGCAAAAACGGCTGGACTGTGTTATCAATAGTTCCGGCCAAGGAATACCATCCTTATGCAGTCGAAACGGATAATCTTATCTTCTTTGCCCGGCCGATTAATAAAGAAAAGTACGAAGAAGATCTGAATTCACATGCTGGAGGAGATTCGAATGTCGGAACGAACGAAGCGGATTGAAGAAAATCTGAATGAAATCGATGGAGCCTTGGAATCTATCCGCGGGGGTGTAGGATCGGAGCGAACCTATGCCCTACTTCTCCTGGCAAAGTCTACAGCGCTGGGGGCGTTGGCTGCGGTGCCCGCTGAAATCACTTGTTCAGCTGATGTGCAGAAGTTCGAAGCATTTTTGGGAGAAAAGTAACTGGGAGGGTCGGAGTACCCTTTCAAATGCTGATGCTAACGGCCGAGGCACTGGGGCGCGTGAAGAAGTTGCTGGAATAATAGGAGGAATGGTGTCATGTCACATACAAAACGTATCACGCCGGGAATGGTAGTGGAAGCATTTCGTCTTTCTGGTTTGATACCTGTCTGTGGAAACTATTTCATCGGTGACAAGTGTGCTAGTGGATTGGGCGCGATGTACTTTTCAGCTAAGCACGCCACGGATGATACTTTCAAAGTATCACACTATGTATGGGGTACATTTGGGATCAATTATAGTCAGTCGTTTTCTTGTGGTTTTGATAATAAAACCTTCAATCCTGGGCTCGTCCATAACAAAATTGCTTATGCGGATGGTCTGGCCGCCTGGCACGCATGCGTTGAGGAGGGTTTGGTTCAATACAAAAGTTCTCTGAATATCATCACGACGTTCGCACATGCAACTAGAATCAAGTTTTGCCGTGTTGACGATGATGGATCCTTCGTGTTCGAACACGATCTGGAGTGTGAAGTCGGCTTCTCATTGGAGCAGTTGGAGGCGCTTCTGCTCGAAGCAAAGCGGAATGAGGAGGATCTCAATGGGCTATCAATAGAGTCGCTTGGTTAAAGTAAAATCTTGTAGAGAACCAGAGTTTTGGTACGCCGATGGCTACTGGGCAGGCATTGACTTGAGTGACTATGAGATTTGTCAGGAGGATCCTTGTGACGGCAGTCAGTAAAACACTATACGAGGCGCGGCTGACGTTATGCGAGCTCATGGACACGTGCGACGGATGCACGCTGCCGCCGAATTTTGGTAACGTGCCAAACGCCGGGACAATACGCCAGAATTGGTGCAACGGGAATTGTCATGTGCCTGGACAGTTGAAAGCCCAAGAGGCAAAGATCGAGGACATGCAGCGGGTGGATCGGAAGGCGCGGCGCCTCCAGCGGGTAAAAAAGAAAAGACGAATTGTCAAGCCAAGTGCGACAGCGACTCCATGAAATGAGAGTAGCTGATGTTAGGTTCTCCTGTAAAAATGGTTGTTTGGTAACTCCCATTTTACAAGAACAGATATGGGCCTGGATCTTGAATCATTCCAGCAGGAGTTCGAGTGCGAGTTAAGCGGTCATAATCGAATGATGTAATAAATGGTATAATAAACCTAGAATAGTAAAGCTGAATGATGGGATGTGAGTAGATAATGGAGAAAATAAGACTTCGAGCTGGTGCACTCATCATTAGAGATGGTGCCATACTACTTGTGGAGTTTGAAAACGATAACAATGATGGTGTGCACTACAACCTTCCTGCTGGTGGAGTTGAGGATGGAGAGACTTTGGTTGAGGCGGTAATAAGAAACGCAAAAGAGGAAGCTTCAGTTGAAGTAGAAGTTGGCTCAGTTGCATTTGTTTATGAATATCAACCCTCAAAAACCAATTATCTGTATGGAGATGTACATTCCGTTGGGATTACTTTTGAATGTAAGTTGACGGAAGGCCCTGTTTCCAATCTGCCTGATAATCCAGACCCCAAACAGACTGCTGTTAAATGGATGCCGATATCTGAATTGAACTCAATTGAACTATATCCAGAGATTGCAGTAGATATAATTAATTACTATTCTGGGAAGCAGTATCGAAATTATGTTGAAGAACACGAAATACAGTCAAGTAAACTGTTAATTGATTAAACTACCATGAAAGTAGCCCGGGCGCGAGCGTTCGCGAAGCGAATTTTCATTATTCTGTGGTTACGAGAGCGGTATGGAAGGCTAAAACCAGTTAATATCCTGTCAAGATTTTTCTCTTAAAATTATTTAGTCATAGGCTTTATACTGAAAATGAGCATGCTTAACAACCTCCCATAATGATCCGCTGCGGGTTTCACAAGGTGGACGAAATACTAGACAACATAAGTTCTTCCCCTTTCCGACCAACCCCAGGAATCCAAAAATGCTTCCTTTTTTCACATTCATGCTTACTTCATGGACAGAAATTTGCTGTCCGAATCGGCGGGTTACTTTTGTAGTTTGAATCGCCATTTCATTCATTTCTAATCACCTCCCTGCCATCATAACCCGTGAAAATTAAGAAGCAGGTAATGGAAGTGTACAGCAAAAAACCGAATCCAGGCAGGATTTTCATGAGTGAATCGTTAATTTACATAATAGAAACAAAGTTGTACTGATGATAAAGGGTGAAAGGAGCCAGTCAGTTTGAAGATCACTGATGTGAAATCGCTTTTAATCGACAATTTTATGTTTGTACAGGTGCAAACGGATGAGGGAATCACAGGACTAGGGGAATCCGGCGCATGGGCGTTTTTGGAAGCATCCGCTAGCTCCGTAGAAATATTTAAGCGCTACTTGATCGGGCAAGATCCCTTAAAAATTGAGCACCATTGGCAGTATATGTATCGTTGCTTCCATTTTCGGGGCGCAGCGATTATGGGCGCACTTAGTGCGATCGATATCGCGCTGTGGGATATCGCTGGCAAATATCATGGGGTTCCTGTCTATCAGCTGTTAGGTGGAAAATGTCGGGATAAGGCAAGGGTTTACTACCATGTGTTCGGTAAAACCACAGAAGAATTGGTTCAGGGATGCGTTGATGCGAAGAAACAAGGATTTACAGCTGTCGGACACTTAACTCCATTTCTTGACGAACCGCGTGGTACAGTCATTAAGTTCGAAACCTACGCGAAACAAATGGCGGATGCGGTGGATCGTGTTCGGCAGTATCGGGAGGCAGTCGGCAATGATGTGGATCTCTGTATAGAAATTCACCGCCGCTTAAGTCCGGCAGATGCCATCGTGCTTGCGAAGGAGATTGCGCAGTTTCGTCCGTATTTTTATGAGGATCCGGTACTGCCTGATAATTTTGACTCGATGGCTCTGGTTGCAAATCACATAGATCTACCAATTGCCACAGGTGAAAGACTGCATACTCCGCAGGAATTTGCTATGCTGTTAAGAAGAGACGCCGTACACTATGTTCGCCCGGACGTCTGTTTGGCAGGGGGTATTACAGCTGCGAAAAAAATAGCCGGTATGGCTGAGGCGTTCGATGTCAAAGTAGTTCCCCATAATCCGCTAAGCCCTGTTAGTACAGCGGCGTGTGTGCAGATTGCTGCCTGTATTTCGAACTTCGCCATTCAAGAGTTTCCAAAAGGGGAAGATCACGCCCCGAAGAATAAAATTGTCAAAAGCACACTAAAATTGGAAAACGGTTTTCTAATCGTGCCTGACGCTCCGGGGATTGGCATAGAATTAGCAGAGGATGCCGCGGAAAACTATCCGTTTAAGCCGAGGGAATTTAAGACTCGTTTAAATGAGGACGGTTCGGTGTCGGATTATTAAATAAAGGACTGGGGGACGTACAATGAGTATTCAGTTAGATCACAAATTCAATACGGGGCTCTCTCCGCAGCAGTTTATTGACGGGATGACGAAGAATCAAGACAAGTTTTTGGATTGGTATCACCAATTTCAATTCACAAACGCGTCTGACCAGCAGTACTTCCAGTCTCTGCAAGAGCGCAGCAATCTGAGGTGTTTAATCCTTGCAGCCGATTGGTGCGGGGATGTCGTGCGGAATATTCCAGTTGTGTTTCATGTACTGGAAGAAGCGAGCATTCCAACTGAAGTCTTGATCATGGAAGAAAATTTAGATGTGATGGACCAATTTCTTACTTTTGGCGGACGCGCGATTCCAGTGGTGATTTTTACAGATGAATCAGGAAACGTGCTTGGGAAATGGGGTTCTCGTCCGGAGCGTGTTCAGACGTACATGAATGAGTTTAAACAGCAGAATCCAAACCGTGAGGCGCCAGATTATCAGGACAAATTAGTTGAAGTGCGCAAAAATATGGCAGAGGCCTATGGACAAGGTACTGGCTATCAATCTGTGATTGTCGGAGAACTTCGGTCACTTATCAACTCATTTTCTTGATTAGATTCTTCGGTTAGAGCAGCGACTAGAGGGTTTCTGGATGAGTCCAGAACCCTTTTTTATCAATAATAAGTGCGGGGGCTGGGATCATTGTCGTCAAACAGTCAGGAGAAACTCCTTGAGCAGGAGCAGCGTTATATCTCGTT
Source organism: Bacilli bacterium (assembly GCA_028287455.1). Classification (GTDB taxonomy): domain Bacteria; phylum Bacillota; class Bacilli; order Tumebacillales; family JAQBPP01; genus JAQBPP01. Next base: position 8,468 of record JAQBPP010000109.1, read on the forward strand.
ATTAGAAAATAACCCGGATGGAATCTGCTCCCTGGATTTGACTGGACAGTTTGTAGAAGTGAACCCAGCTTATGAGAGAATAACAGGATACTCCAAAACAGAACTACTGTCGCTGCGCTATCTGGATTTGATGTTTGAAGAAGATCGACTTACCTCAAGTGAACTTATTGCCAAAGCGTTTAGCGTAGAGTTGACTGATGTACAACTGCGGCTAATGCACAAACAGGGCTTTAGTGTGGAAATCATTGCGAAAAGCGTTCCCATCATAGTGAATCATCGGGTCGTTGGCATTTATATCATTTCCAAGGATATTACAGAGCGCAATCTGATGGAACAAGCGGTGCGTGAAGGTGAAGCCAAGTATCGACTGATCGCTGAGAATTCTACAGATTTGATTGGAATTCTTGCTCCGCAGGGAACGATTAGTTACGCGTCGCCCTCTCACCAATTCATTCTCGGGTATTCACCAGAAGTACTTGAGGGCAGAAAAGCAATTGAATTCATACATCCTGAGGATCAGCCTGCCGTTCGCGGGGAGTTTGCAGACATGATCAGATTGAAACTACCCTTCCAGGCGGAATTTCGCTATCGGCATCAAAATGGAGGATACTTGATAGTAGAAAGTCGTTTAATACCAGTGATGGACCCGCATGGGGAAGTTGACAGTGTTGTAGCGGTAGTACGCGACTTGACCGAACGCAAGAAGAGTGAGGAACTGCTGCAAAAATCTGAAAAGCTGGCGGTTATCGGACAACTCGCTGCTGGAGTCGCACATGAAATCCGCAATCCTTTGACAGCCATCAAAGGATTTCTGCAACTGCTGCGAAGTAAAACTACTGATCAGCACCACCCCTACTATGATCTGATGTTATCCGAGTTAAACCGGATCAATACGATTGTCAATGAATTCATGTACCTCGCTAAACCGCAGGCTGTACAATTTCAACAAGTGGATATTCGAGCTTTAATCCAAAGCATCATTCCACTGTTAGAAACGCAAGCCATCCTAAACAGTGTGCAAATTAAAACGATCTTAAACCATGATATTCCTCCAATTACTTGTGAAGAGAACCAAATCAAACAAGTTCTGATTAATTTTTTGAAAAATGCTATTGAGGCAATGCCCCAAGGAGGACATGTGTTCATCGAAGTGGAATGCTTTCACGAGGCTGAAATTAAAATTAGCTTAATCGATGAAGGGTGTGGGATTCCAGAAGAGCGGATTCCAAGGCTCGGCGAACCTTTTTATACAACCAAAGAAAAGGGGACAGGACTTGGTCTGATGGTGAGTCATAAAATCATCGAAAACCATCGCGGCAGGATCCACATTTCTAGCGAGATAGGCGTAGGAACTACGATTGAAGTATTTCTTCCATTAGCCATTTAATACGATCGACTCAATCATATAAGGATGATACATATTAGTTTTGTATAATATTTATCATCTTTTTTTGATGGTTTTTTCTGATTTAGGTCTCCATAATTCGCAGGAGGTTTTGCATGGATTTTTCATAAAAAACCCTTTGACAAAAAATGGTATTAACGTTAATATCAATTGGAAAGTATTAACGTTAATATCGAGAAAATCCAAGGAATTATCTTACAAGTAAGCGGCTTCATTGACACCGTCTAGTTATCGGGGAGGATCAGCAAATGTCTAAGCAACAATATGGATTTGCCATAATTGGTGCAGGAGTTGTTGGCAAAACTCATGCAGAACGATTGTTAAGTGTTGAAAAAGGGAAATTGGTAGTGGTATGCGACACGATGGCGGAAAGAGCTCAGGAGATTGCTGATAAATATGGATGCGATTGGTCCGATGATTTAGCTCAAGTACTCAGCCGGACAGATGTTGATATTGTCACTATTTGTTTGCCAAGCGGTATGCATGCGAAATATACGATCGAAGCCGCCCGTGCCGGGAAGCATGTGATTACCGAGAAACCCATTGATATTACTGCAGACAATGCACTAAAGATGATCGCAGCGTGCCGGCAAGCTGGGGTGAAGTTAGCTGTAATTTCACAACATCGTTTGCATCCTGCCACACAACAGCTTAAGCAGGACATTGAAAATGGCAAGTTTGGGAAGTTGATTATCGGTAACGGAGCGATTAATTGGTATCGCCCGCAGGAGTACTATGACAGTGGAGCATGGCGCGGCACATGGGAGTTTGACGGCGGCGGGGCACTGATGAATCAAGGGATTCATACAGTTGACGTTCTGCAGTACTTGATGGGCCCTGTTGAAAGTGTTTACGCGCACTGTGAAACATTGGGACATGAACGGATTGAAGTGGAAGATGCAGCAGCAGCCACGCTGCGCTTTCGAAGCGGAGCGATAGGAACGATTGTGGCTACCACTTGTGCGTTCCCAGGATTGTCTACTCGAATTGAGATTTTTGGCAAAGATGGAAGCGCAGTCATCGATGGGGAAGAATTGGTGCTGCGGAAACTGAGATCTGATCTTGGTGAACAATCTGGAAACGACATCTCTTCATTCGCAAGCGTGAACAAAGACACGACGACAGCTGCCGACCCCACCGCGATTGAAGGGGAGGGTCATATCAAACAAATGAATGACATGATTGCCGCAATCGAAGAGAAGCGTGAACCGATTATTAATGGAGAAGAAGGCTATAAACCACTCGAGATTATTTTGGCGATCTATGAATCGGCACGTACAGGCCGTTTAGTAACGCTGCCCCATTGACAGCATCCTATCCCAGCATACTGAGGTGATATTATGAAACTAGCAGCCCAGTTATATACTGTCAGACAATTTTTGAAAACTCCCGCAGACATGGCACGCAGTTTAAACAAAATCAAACAAATGGGATACAATTCCGTTCAAGTTTCCAAAATCGGACCCATCGAACCGGCAGAGTTTAAAAAATTGGCGGACCACGAAGGATTATCGATTTGCGCGACGCATGTTGACTTTAGTGATATGCAATCCAAGCTGTCTGAAGTAATTGAGAAGCATCAGATCTGGGATTGCAACTACGTTGGCGTGAGCATTTTACCTGCTGAATATCGATCTAGTATAATTTTGAGTATGCTAAATTTAATGGTAAGACGGGAATGGAAATCCTGCTGCAGGAATCCGATCCATCTGCATTTCATTTTTTAATCGATTTATATTGGGTGCAAGCAGGCGGTGCCAACCCCATTGACTGCATTCATCAATTAAAAGGCAGACTGGAAGTCGTTCATCTCAAAGACATGGGTGTCACACCTGATCGTCAGCAGTTTTTTGCAGAAGTAGGCGAGGGCAACATGAACTGGCCCATTTGCTGAAAGTTTGTGAAGAGAGCAATGTCGAATGGGGAGTGGTGGAGCAAGACGTTTGCCCCGGCGATCCGTTTGAAAGTCTGGCAATCAGTTTGAGGAATTTGGAACGAATGGGGCTTCAAGCATAGTTCAACTGGGAGGGGATCAGTGATGCTGTTTGTCGATCAGGTGGCGATCGTAACGGGAGCGAGTCAAGGCATTGGATTTGCAGCTATGAAAGCGTTGTCTAATGAAGGCGCCAAAGTGATTGCACTCTCACGTAATCCTGAAGTTTTAAAGCAAGCAATCGACGAGTTGAGTGCGGGTCACGCAGGCAGTATTACTGGTATACCGATTGATGTGAGAAATGAAGCCGAAGTTCAGCAAGCGATTGCTCAAGTTCTGTCCACCTTTGGGAAGATAGACATCTTAATAAATTCTGCTGGAGTAAGTATGCGGGGGAAAGAATTGGTACAAGAGGTGGACCTTGAGGAGTGGAAACGAATCCTCGATACCAATCTAACAGGTACTTTTCTGATGAGTAGGGAAGTGCTGCCAGCAATGGTAGAGCGCAATTCCGGATATATTATTAATATCTTATCCACTGCAGCATACCGCAGTTCAGCGGGGGACAGTATTTACGCCGCTT
>JAQBPP010000149.1 GCA_028287455.1 Bacilli bacterium
CCAGGTCGCGCAATTCTTCTTTTTCCCCGGCAGACAGCGGTTCAGCTGGTTCTGGCCGCGACCGGTCCAACCAACGGATGCCAAGCGGCGCAAGTGCCCAGAGCGCGCTAATCGCAAGGCCCGTCCAATACAGCGTCGGAGTACTGCGCGTTGCCGCGAGCACTGCCATGAGGATGACCAGCAGATACCCGCCCCACAGGCTCTGCATGATGTGCTTGCGGCCGCCGCGATTTCTCCGCTCCTGTTCCGCCGAACTGACCCACTCCAGCAAATGACGCCTGCTTACGAATAAGCGATACAGACTTTTGCCAATTGCGTTAAGCAGCAGGGCGCTTTGAAAAGGCAGCGTGACCAGCGTAACCAGCGCCTGCCCCACTGCAGCTAGAAATGCCCGCGGGCGGCTTGTGGCTTTGCGGATGGAGGAAAGCTGACGGATCACTGGCAGACAGAGCGTAGCAAGCACCAGCCACAGCCATCTGACTGGCGCCCCAGGCAGCACAGTCAGGCCCAGCGCGAGCAGGACATAAAGTACAGGCAGCAGCAGACTGCGCCTAAGGTTATCAATGATTTGCCAGCGTGTCACTACAGACAAATCGACTGGCAATAGGGTGCCTCGCCTGTCGCAAACACGCGGAAACAGCCAACAAAACAGCTGCCAATCGCCGCGCACCCAGCGGTGCATCCGCCTTTGAAACGCGCTGAATGTGGCAGGGTGGTCATCGATCAGCTCTATATCCGCAAAGAGGCCGGCACGTAAAAAGCCTCCTTCCAGCAAATCATGGCTAAGTACTCGGTTATCTGGAATGCGGTTGCACAAAACTTGAGCAAATGCGTTCACGTTAAAGATGCCTTTGCCGGTAAAAATCGCTTCACCAAACGCATCCTGATAAGGATCCGAAACTGCAAACGCATAAGGATCTATGCCCGGTTCTCCTGCCCATAAACTGGCCAAACGCGAGCGGGACGCTGCTTCGTGACTGATGCCAATTCGCGGCTGCAATACCCCATAACCTTCCACTACTCGTGTACCGGAACGGTTGAGCCGCGGGCGGTTGTAGGATAAGTGCTGTGTGCCAATCATGCGCTGTGCGTCACCCATCGGAATCTGCGTATCAGAATCCAGGGTAATAATATAACGGATACTTGGCAGCACAGACGAGTCTCCAACTGTTAAATCGAAGCTGGTATCCGTTCGTCCTTTGAGCAGTTCAACAAACTCCACCAACTTGCCGCGCTTGCGTTCCCAACCCATCCAGACTTCTTCTGACGGATTCCAGAGCCGATGCCGATGAAAAAGATGGAATGTGCTTCCATCCTGCTCGTAGTAGGCGCTGTTCAATGCTTGAATGCCTTCCTTTGCCGCGGAAAGAACTTGGTCATCTTCCGGCAAGCTTTGTACTTGCGCATCAGCAAAATCACCCAACAGTGCAAAATGAATATTCGGATCCCGATTGGCCAAATAATGCAGCTCCAGGCGTTCCACCATCTGCCGCACTTCATCGGGGGTCGACCAGATGACAGGAATTACGACCATCGTAGACGCCTCCACTGGTACCCCGCGTGAAAAGTCCAGCCGCAGAAGCGGACTCGCAGGCAGCGTGCGCTGAATCAACCCGTGCAGCAGGGTAATCGCCCACTCACTGGCTGGAAACAGCAGTGCAGCCACAATCGCGAGCCACTCCGCCATCGTATAGCGAACGCCACCGGCAACCCACGCTGCAAACGCCAAAAGCGCGATTGCGAACAAGCCCGCCAGCAAGGAAAAATAGACGCCTGTTGCACGCCCGAGCACAATTGGCCCCAGCATCCTTCGCGGGCGGCTGCAAGAAGTAAGCGCACGGCGCAATTCGCGAATGCCTGTCTGATCCAGCAGGTAGTATGCGGCATTTACGCGGCGCGGAAGTTCGGCATCGGCAGCTGCTGGCGTGCTCCCATCCGGTTCCACCCGTTGGTACTGCTGCGCGGCAAGTTCCACCGCTTGCTGTGCGACGAGATTTTCCGGCACATTCATTCGATGTGCCAATTTCTCCACACGTCGTCTTAACACATCCCGGCTGGCGAAGTCGAGGCGCGGATAGTCCCCTGCGCTCTCCTGTCTTAACGTGCGTTCGACCAAGCAAATCTGTTCAAAGGGGTTGCGCCAATCCAGGTGTGCCAGCTGGCGCAGACTGCCGATCAGACTGCCGGCTGTCACTTGATCAGAGGCTTGCAGCTGATGCTCATAGGTAACGATCCGATCCAAACTTTCAGGGCCATTTTCCAGCTTGCAGAGCAGCCATTCGTGCACGCCAGCCGAATCGTAAGCCCACTCGCGCAAGTGGCTTACCAGGTGAACAATAAGCGCGCCAGAAAGCGGAATATCTTCCCCTGCTTCATCCAGTACGGCTTTTAACGTTTCCTGATTTAATTTCGACGGTTCGATCCGCGACAGCAGGCGTTCTACTTGCACGCAAACCTCCCGGCGTTCGCGCACGAGCTCCATTACCACAGCCAACCGCCGAATCAATGCCACACGGAGAATTGGCGGAATTGCCCATGCCTCCGCCATCGATAAGACAGATACCTCTTGGTATGCGGTGAGGTAAGAAATAAAAGAATTGAGATCCAATACACCATCTGAATGCTCCAGATAATCCGCGCAGATCGATTGCACGCGCAGTTCAAAACTTTTGCGCAAAAGAGGCAAATTGTTTAGAAAATCAACAGTTAGCTGGTGCTGTACTACCAACGCTTGTTCTTCCAGGAAATCGGCGTGATCAAGCAGCCAATCTTCCGCAGGTTGTGAACAACTTGCACGGCAGTCTTGCAGTGATCTTGCGTAAGCCCTCAGACTCTCCATATCCGCTTCAAACTGCCGCCACATCTCTTTGGAAGGTCGTCGCGACACGCGAAGGTCGTGCCTCAGCGCCAGTTCACGTGCTTTGTGGCCGAGCTGTTCCGTATTTAGAATCATGGGTCCTCCTATATAAAACGACAGTTAACAGATAAGGAAAATACGACGCAAAAATTGCAATGCGTCGAAGAAAATATTCCCATTCCAACTGCGTTTTATACGTTTGGACTCAGGACTCGGCTTATCTACAGCCTAAATCTGCATCAGCCTGCTGTTAAAAAACAAATGACAATTGCTCCACTCCCTGATGTGAATCAGGTTCTTCAGAGAGTTCGGTGCGCAGCTCAGCTGCGGAGGGAACGTCATCAGGTACCTCATACTGTGTATAAAGATCGGCTAACTTTTTCTTCAATTCTTGTGCGTATCTGGTAGTGGGGTAGGCGGCGCGATAAAGCTGTCTGTAAACCGGGAGCAAATGAGGGTAGTGTTGCTCAAGGACATGGAAAAACCAGGTTTTCACATCGGGCACGAGCCGCAAAACTGATGCGGATATAAAACGAGCTCCATGCTGCTGGGCAGAGGAAAAAAGCTTGTCCAGGTCTTCATAAGAATCGGTCAAATAAGGCAAAAGGGGTGCGGCAAAGATACCCGCATGGATCCCATGTTCCGCAAGGGTTTGAACAGTCTCCAGCCGCTTCAGGGGAGGCGGCGTTGC
>JAQBPP010000158.1 GCA_028287455.1 Bacilli bacterium
TCATCAGTGGTTGCTTCTATTCCAGCAGTGATTTTGTACCTCGTCTCGCAAAGTTTTGTCATGGGCGGACTTGCAGACGGCGGAGTAAAATAAAAAAGGAGAGATCTGGGAGGACTGTAAATGGATACGATGCAAGGGGTTGTTTTTCCGGGTAACAAGCAGGTGCAAATTCGGGAGTTTGCTATTCCGTCCCCAGAGCCAAACGAAGTATTGATCCAAATGAAAGCTTCAGCGATCTGCCGAAGCGACATGAGCCTGTACCCAGTTCTCCCATAAAGGAAGAGAGAGAATTTACGATCAATCATTATAAAGACATTATCAGACTCGCAGATCAATGGGAATGCCCAACTGTAATTTGGGTAGCAGGTTGGACTGTATTTGGAACTGCACAAAATCAAGCGTGGGAATACAGTCTGCAAGGATTGGTTGAATGCGCCCGCTACGCCAAATCGTATGGAATTACGTTAGCAGTGGAACCTACTGCGGCTGACAGCAATTTAATCGAAAATGCAGATGATGCGCTTTTATTAAGTGAGCAAAGCGGGGAGGACAATGTCAAGGTGATGTTTGACACCTATCATGTACTTTACCGAAATGAGGTTTCCAGCGATTACGTGTACCGAATGAAGGATAAACTGCACCATATTTCTGATGTAGAACGTCTTCCGCCTGGCGAAGGCAGCTATAACTTCGACAACGTATTGAGAGCTCTGAAAGAAATCGATTATCAAGGTTATTTATCTTTGGAAGTTGGTTTCGATACTAGAAAAGCCGATCCGGATTGGTATGCATCGACTTCGATCCGCTTTTTGAGAAACAAACTGAAGGAAATCGGGTGGGGCTAGTGGAACTTTTCAGTAAATAATCATATACAAGCCCAATAAGAAGTGATTAAGATACATTTATACGTTTGTTGGAGGAATTTCGATGTTTAAAGAGGAAAAAGGTAAGAGATGGGAACCGGAATGGATGCGTTTCCGGGATCGGAAAACAGGTGTTTCTATTTTACAACTTACGAATTATATGGCGCACAGCTATCACATTTATTTTACCAGGAACGGTTGGTACGACCAAAACCGGAAGCTCGTGTTTGCCTCAGATCGCGGAAACCGCGCGAATCTGTTTAGCATGGATCTGTTATCAGGAGAAATCACACAACTTACCGACCTAAAACCAGGAGCGATTGAAACGGACTTTCAAGCAACGTGCTTGAATCCTGTCCGCAGCGAGGCGTATTTTTGGTATAATCGCAAGTTGATTGCCCTGGATTTGTTCTCATTGCAAGAGCGAGAACTCTATGAAATCTCGGAGGAATTTACTGCAGGAGGCATAGCTTGTACGGCTGATGGTCAATATGTTTGTGTGTGCATGAATGAAGATTTATCCTATCAAATTGAAACTGACTTAAGTCGAGGTTATATCGGTTTTGAAGAAACGTGGGCGCTTCATCCAGTGAGCCGTATACTGAAGATCTCGATTGACAGCGGCGAGGCTCAACAGTTGCACCAAGACAAAGTTTGGATTGGAAGCCTGAATGCCTCCCCTACGCAGCCTGATCTTTTGGTTTTCTGTCATGAGGGTCCTTGGGAGTTAGTGGATCATCGAATTTGGGGAATCAACCTGATGAGTAATGAGATTTGGAAAATTCGCACCCCAAACAACAGTGAGGAATATGTAGGTCATGAATTCTGGCATGCAGATGGAATACACATTGGCTACCACGGTTTTCGCGGTTCGTTGGAAAGCAAGGACAAGTTTTTTGGGAGAATTCGGTTTGACAACACAAACTGCGAGGATATCGATTTTCCTTATCAAAACATTCATGTTCATTCCAATGATTTCGATCATGTAGTGGGTGATGGTCAACAAGCCAGTGCCTATCACGGCGATCGGTCTACCGCAACCATTCGACTGTGGAAGCGCACAGAGGATGGGTTTATCGGTCCTCGGAAGTTGTGTGAACATCGCGGCAGTTTTCATGTGCAAAAAACACATGTGCACCCCAGATTTAGTCCGGATAACAAGAAAATTTTGTTTACAAGTGATATGTCTGGATATGGCAATCTATATTTAGTTGATGTACCTGAATTTGATTCACTTCCGGAGATGGTGGGTGTTGATTAAGCGACAGACTCAGGATGCATCGCAAGGAAGTTTTGACGCTGTAAGAGCTGCCCGATATGGCATAGCAGTCTCTTTTCTAATGATTGTCATGGGACTTCTGGCTATTATCGTCACTTTCAATCAGGGCAGTGGGCGGTTCAATTCTATCCTATTGGTTGTTTTATTGGTAGGCATCCTGATTATGGCAGCGATGTCAGGGTACATGTTTCAGTTGATAAAATACAGTTGGAAGGCAATCCTGCAAGAACAACAATCCTTGCAAAACCAAATGGCTTATCAAATTAACAGTTTAAGAGAAGGGTTCCTTCTGCAATTGGTGCAAGGCTATTTTAAATCGCTGTCGGAATCCGAATTACGAGAGAGAGTAGAACAGTATGGCTTACAAGTAAGTGACAGGCAATTTGTCACGTTGATTGTCCAACCAACTGAATTTTCCAGCTGGGAGGGGAGCTTTTCTGCCGGAAATCAAGATGTTGCAACGTTTTCGCTCTCGAATACGATCCGCGAATTGATAGATAAGAGGTTCTCTCAAGCAAATCTTATCCATTTCCACGATTTATCCTTGGGGATTTTGATAGCGTTTCCAAACGAATACAAAAAAGATCAGGTGAAAACAACAGTTAGTCTTTGGTGCGAGGAATTTATTGAAGCTGTTCATTCAATGTTAGGCATCGAAATCACAATATCAATTAGCAGCAGTTCAAGTCGTATGGCACAGATTCCTGAATTATTCGCAAAAGCGCGGTCTGCATTAAACTACCGTGATGTTCAAATTGGAAACCAGATCATTGATACTGATATACTGATATCTCCTGATCAATATCAGGGGTACCGCTATCCTTTTAATTTGGAAAAAGAAATCATTCAGAACATTCGATTAGGATTTGTTGAAAATACAGAAAGCAGGCTGCAACTTTTTGTACAGGAATTGTCAGCAGGCAGTGCAAAACAGTTGGTCATCCAGCAAGGGATGTTATTGCTGCTCAGCAGTATCCACCATACTCTGCTGGCTACAGGACGTAATCCAAACCAAATCTTCGAAAGCTTTAACTTGTTTGAGCCATTTATTCAGCTGCGGGAACCTGAAGAAATGCTGAATTGGTTCAAGTCTAAGGTCATTCAGCCACTCGTTTGCGAAATGGAAAAAGGGAAGGACCAAAAGTTGAAGCAAACGGTGGAAAAAGTAGTCATTCACTTACAGGAACAATACATGACTGATATTTCTCTTGACTTGTGTGCTGATCAAATGGCAATTAGTCCTTTTACACTTAGTAAATTGTTCAAGCAAATTACAGGGTTGAACTTTATCGATTATTTGACTGATATTCGGATTGACAAGGCGAAGGAATTACTGCGAGGAACGGAATTAAAAATCAATGATGTAGCTGAGCAGATTGGCTATCAACCAAGTTACTTTGCGAGAATATTTAAAAGGCATGAGGGCGTGACTCCTAGTCAATACCGTGATATGAGCAGGAGTAAGGGGTAGCGACAATTTACATTGGATTCTGGGAAAAAGTATGGTGTTTACCGATCATTATAAGGTAAAATCAAGCTAGTTTCTATTAAACTAGTCTCCAGGGGGTAAGCACATGAAGTTTAAAACGTTGGTGTTGTCGTCTGAAAGCCGTTTGGCCGAAGTATGCACCACAAGATGCCGTGAGTTGTTAGCTGAAGTTTGTGAACCAGTTTGGAACACGACTGGACGTGAATACACCCAGGAGGAAGTAGCAGATCTGATCGCGGATACAGATATTTTATTAACGAGTTGGGGTTCTCCGAATTTAAACGATCAAATCCTTTCACGTGCAACCCAATTGAAAGCGGTTGCGCATGCCGCAGGTTCTGTGAAGCGTCTGGTTCCTAGAACGATATTTGAACGAGACATCGCAGTATTTTCCGCCGCCCCCAGAATTGCTTGGTCAGTAGGAGAATATTGCCTCACTGCTTTACTTACTTTAATGAACCGTTTGCACCAATTTGATGCCACAATTCGAGCAGGAGGATGGAAAACACCCGGTCTGTCCAGGCACGAATTATTTGGCCGCACAGTAGGCATTGTTTCCGCGAGTTCTACTGCAAGAGCGTTTATCAAATTGTTAACCCCCTTTAATTGTAAAATACACGTGTACGATCCTTATTTAAGTGATGAGGCTGCGGAACAATTAGGTGTCACGAAAGCAGGACTGCAAGAGATCATGCAGTGTGAGATTATATCCATTCATGCTCCTTCCATTCCCGCAACCGAAAACCTCATCACAGATGACTTGCTGCGATTGATTCCTGCAGGAGCTATCTTCATTAATTCTTCCCGAGCTGCAGTTCTTAATGAGGAATCTCTAATTGCTGAACTGCAGACAGGTCGTTTCGTTGCGGCACTGGATGTATTTATTAAAGAGCCATTGCTGCCGGATCATCCTTTCCGTACAATGGATAATGTTTTATTGAGTCCTCATATGGCAGGAAATACGATTGAGATGCGCCAATCCTTAATGGAGGAAGCCCTGAGAGATGCGCTGCGGTACTTGAATGGGGAGCAGCCCAAGTATCTCGTGAATCAGAAAATGTGGGACATATTAGCCTAGCAGAGCAGTCTTCGTTTTAGGAGGAATAAAATGCATAACAAACTTAGATTGGCAGTGGTTGGTTTAGGGCGCGTTGCCAATTCCCATCTGCCTGCCATCGCCGAAGTACAGGATCAAGTGGAACTGGCTGCATTAGTCTCACGTGACAGGCAGAAGGCTTTGGAAACAGGCAAACAATGGAACGTGGATCAGATTTATACTTCTTATGAAGAAATGTTGGCCGATCCCTCAATTGACGCGGTTTTATTGCTTGTTCCGCACGATTTGCATGCCTCCTACTCGATTCAGGCGTTAAACGCCGGGAAACACGTCTTGATTGAAAAGCCGATGGCTTTAAATGAAGCGGAAGCAGCAGCAATGGTTGAAGCTGCAGACGAAAATCGAGTAACGCTGATGGTAGGACAAAGCCGCAGGTTTTTTGAGCCTGTGATGGAATCTATCCGCAAAATCAGAGCCAAGGAAATTGGCGACATCATCAATATTAATGCGCTTCTTTTATCATTTATGGATAAACCTGCAACCGCCTGGTGGACAGACATGTCCAAAATTGGCGGCTTTATCATCCCGCTTTGGGGCAGTCATATTCTAGACTATATTCTTTGGGCCTATGGGGAATTGCCGCAGACGGTTTATGCGCAAGGCTATTCCAATAATCCGAATTGGCAAGGCGAAGATGAAGTATCGATTTCGCTGCAATTCAGCAAAAAGCGAATGGCAAATGTATTAATGTCATTCAATGCAGGCAGCCGGCCCACGGATGAGGAAGGGCTGACCGGCAAACGAATATGGTCCACTCAAAACAGTATTTACGACCGATATGTCATCGGAACTAATGGATTGCTGACGTTGAAGGACGAATACGAGTTGCTCCAGAATTCGGAAAAAGTGGAATGTGCTGTTCCAAACAAATCCAATTTTGCCTGGCAAATCGAGGAGTTTGCTGAGTCGATCCGGCAGAAGCGTGCTCCTCTTGCATCAGGTCAGGAAATCTTGCAGCTGATGAAGGTGATTGATGCCTGTTTTGCATCGATCAAAGATAATCGTATAATTGAACTACTTTAGGGAGTGGATCCGCATTGGCAAACAGCAAAGTTTCATTTTCCGCATTTACGAAGCCTTGGAAAACGCAAAGTGTATCAGAATTAGGTAAATTAATCAGCGGTTTTGGATTTGATGGCATAGAATTTCCGCTGCGTGATGGCTATCAACTGGAACCGGCAAATGCGGATAAACTGCCGCAATTAGCTCAGCAATTGAGCGAATTCGGACTGAAAATCTTCAGTGTTGCCAGCAGCTTGGATGAGCGCGTGTTCGCAGCCTGTGCGGAGGCCGGCATCCCGATTATTCGGATTATGCCTGATATCAGTCATAAACTGGGTTATTTGGAATCAGAGAAACAAGTGCAGCAGCAGTTGGAATCCTTGCTTCCGTTGTGTGAGAAGTATGGAGTGAAAATTGGCTGCCAACAGCACCATGGCAACCAAGTGGTGGATTCAATGGGTCTTCTTCATTTGATGGAGAAATTTAACCCAAACTACATAGGGGCCGTTTGGGATGCCGCTCATGATGCGCTGGCTGGACAACAGCCGGAATTTGGACTGGATATTGTGTGGTCTCATTTATGTATGGTGAATTTGAAAAATGTGTTTTATCAGCGCAGCAATGGTCCGGAAGCGGCAAATGCTGAATGGACGCGTTATTTCACCACAGGTCCTCATGGTTTGGCTTCTTGGCCAAGAGTGGCGAATTATCTGCAAAAGAGACAGTATGAAGGCATCGTCTGCTTAACTTCGCAATATAATGCAGAACACGAAGTGGATCGTTTAATCGCACAAGACCTTGTCTATGCGAAGTCATTGTTTCAATAAAATAGAATCGCCCTAGTTCTAGCTTGTAGGAGTGAATTTCGTGTTAGAGAAATGGGATGGGCACACGCATACGTCGTTTTGCAAACATGGGAGTAACGCTGAGCTGGATTTGTATTTAGATCGAGCCATAGATCTGGGGTTTCGGCGTTATTCCATCACGGAACATCCTCCGTTGCCAGCAGCATGGGTGGCAAACCCGGAATTAATGTTGGAACTTGCGATGAACGAGGAAGAGCTTACCCATTATATGGTTTATGCAACTAATTATAAAACCAAGTATGAGGAACGGATTCGGATCCATGTTGGCCTGGAACTGGACTATCTGGATCACCATGAAGCGTTTACGCTGTCAATGGTGGATCAATGGCATGACACTTTGGAAGACATTGTCATGTCGGTGCATTATCTGCCTGGGAAAAACGGCATGAGATGCATTGATTATACTGCAGTAGATTTTCTAGAGGGACTCCTTGCCTATTATGGGTCCATCGACCAGGTCGTGGACGAATATTACAATCACGTACCACGAGCAATCGATTAAGCTG
>JAQBPP010000163.1 GCA_028287455.1 Bacilli bacterium
GGAAAGACAAGATATCTGCATGCAGCAGAAAAAATGATCGACCAATTTTTTGAAAACGGCTCCCATGACAGACCCGCAGAAGGGTTTAAAGAGGGAAAGTGGTGGACATTAAATGAGAATGAGATTCCATCTGATTTAACATTCATTGGAAGCTGTACGTTTATCGCTCGGCTGGCTTTGCGATACGATCTCCTGACTGGCGCAAATCGTTATCATGACAGGGTTTTGAAATGGGCGTCTGTTATCGATGAAGAGAACAATAAGTTTGATCAAATGATGGCCAATGTTCTGGTTGCGGCCCACTATTACGACGGGAATCCAAACTGGTTAACCAGGGCGTATGCTATGGCGCTCAGAACGGCTGCTGTCGCTGAAAACAACGATCACTATCATCAATGTGACTGGACAAAAACCCGTCAAGGAACAAAAATGTTGATGGAGCTTCTTTATCATCCGTTGGTCGGTGCGGCGGAGTGGGGAACGCGCGGGAATCTTCCCCAACTGCGTCTTCACCATCAAATGCAAGAAAGGGAAGGTCTGCCTGATGGAGTATCATTCCGTACTTGGCAGATGAATGAGTGCAAGGATGGATTCGAAGCTGTCAACTTATGTGGGGAAACGGTTGAATGGACGATGGATGGCCTCTCAAAAGAACTGAATTTGGTCTCTATTCAGGTAGGCGATCAAATACTGCCGGGCAATCGGGTGCAGCTGCATCCCAATACCAGTATCAAAGGTCAAATTAATTGGGAGAAAAATGTTAGCCAAATCGCTTGCGAAATTCCCCGGGTGTAATCCCTTCCGACTTCCGGAAAGAACGAATAAAATTTTGTGAGTTCTGATAGTGCAGCTTTTCGGAGATCTCTTTGATTGAATCATCCGTTTCAAGCAGCCATTTTTTGGCGATCTGACAGCGATACATCGATAAGTATTCGGTGAAAGAGGTATTGGTTTCTTTGCGGAAGATCGTGCTTAAATAATTTGAGTTATAATGCAGCCTTTCTGCGCATCTTTCCAACGTTAAAACGGTATCGTATTCCTGATGGACAATAGCCATTAATTGATCGGAAAGATGTAGGGAATCGCGCCGGACTGCTAAGCTGAAAATGATCGGATCCACGATTTCGTCTTTCAGCAGCTGCTCGATTTCACCCGGGATTTGGAATTTCAATATTCGGTCATAGAGGAAATGATGATGTGGGATGACTTTGGCCATCGTTATTCCCAAGTCCTCCATGGTTAAAATCAGATGGTTGACTAAGCGAACCAACGGAACTTGATATACCCCAGGATGCAGATCGTACCTGAACATTTCGTTTAGCATCTTATCCAAGATAAGGTGAGCTTTGTCACGGTCTGCCAGTTTGATCGCATCCGATAATTCGTACTCGAGTTGTTTTGGATAGGCGGTAAAAAGCTGATGCTGCTGGGGCAGCAACAGATCAAAACGCACAATCACGCTTTTCCCCAGACGCATTCTGTGTTTTAAGGCCTCCAAACCTTCCTGATAGGCTCTGGGAACTTCAGTTAACTCTTGAAAAGGGCGGCTGATGCCAATGCTTATTTTCAACTGCAGATAACGCGCCACATTCTCCTGAACTAATCCTGCCCACGCCTCAAGTTCGCCCATAAACACATCCATTCGCTTCGAATCATTCCCTATGATGGTGACCTGAGATTGGTCAATCAGTGTAGGGGGTAGACATATTTCAGATGGAATAAGATGTTCCAAGATATTCTGGATCGCAAACAGCAATAAATACCCGTCTTGTTCGTTATAGTGCGTATCCTTTAGTGAATCAATTTGTGTCGTAAGCACAGCCATATGCGTCCAAGGGTAGATCTTGTCGAGAATACCGAACGTTCGAGTTCTCTCTGCCAACTCTCTTGACTTGATGTCGCCTTGAAACAGCTTAAGCATAAAATAATTCTGTGCTTGGCTTACATGAGCATGCAACTGCTGTTCCAACTGGTGTTTGGTTAGGTGCAAGTAGTTTAAATGATCGCCAATGATCTGGAATTCGTTTTGAACCGGTTTATGGACGGCAGATGAACTCCTGGGCATTATTTGTTGAAACAAGGCTTCCAAAGGCAGCACCATTTTCTTGGAGATCATCCAAGCGGCAAGCGTGGTAATGAGCAGAATCAGCAGACATAAGCCAAAAGTGAACCATCCAATTTGTTTCGGTTCTGTCGTAAATTTATCTAAGGGAATAATAGAAACATAGGTCCAGCCATTTAAATTGGAGCGGGTATAGGTGACAATTTCTGGTTTGTGATTCAGTTCACTGGTAAATTGCCCCTGTGTTTGCTCAAACCCGTTCGGATCCCGCAGGCCTAATGCAGTGAAGATGCTTGTTCCAAGCAGTTCTGAATGATTGGCGATGACAATTTGTTTGTTTTGATCCAGTACAAGCAGACTCTCCACATCTGAACTGCTGGGAAACAAACGAAGGAGATTGGAAACAGGAATTCGCACAATTGCTAATCCGTAGGGTGTATATCTGTTAAAGGGAAGTTTGGCAATATAATCGATGCTTGGCTCTGACGACGATGCCGAAAAAAGGATGTCATTCTGAAAATAATCTCCGCTGTTTAACGTCCAATACCGATTGCTGGAAGAGTTTAGAAAACGCAAATAGTTGGTTTGGGCGGGAATTTGATTCCAATAGTGAAACCCCGCATTGTCAATGAGCCAATTTTGTTTCGTGTTTAACAAAATAAGATCAGAGATGCCAGTATCAAACGTCTGCAGATGGTTGAGTTCACTTGTTAATTGATTGTAGATTTCGAAGTGTTCAGCATCGATTGGAGAATCCATGGCTTGCATCATTAACGAGGACTCCAGCATATAGGTGACCGAGTGAGTGACCGTTTCGAGTACTTGCTCGACATTGGTTTGGACCTGGGCAAGTACCTGAACTTTCTCCATGTCGACCTGCTGCTGCAGCATTTCGGACGAGCGAATGTAGGAAAAGATCCCTAGTATGATGACGGGAACTGTGCTCAATAAGCAGCCGAACAGTAGGAGTTTGGTAAAAAAGCTGGCAGATTGAAGCGTTACCCATTTCATCATGGCACTCACCCTTAGCCGATTATAAAGCCATATGAAAGCGTTTGCAATGAGATTCGAATCACAGAATACGAATTTATTGCGCGACTTTCAGGCAAAAATTGTAACCGGATAATCATTAACTCAGGTCTTGCAGTTGATGAGGCTAAGTGAACCGGAATGCTGAACGAAAGGTGAGATAATGATTATATGCGTACTGTCCGACTTTAGTTATGATGGAAACCAATCGGACATCTCAACACATGGGAGGAAATGAACGAATGAACGGTAAATGTAAGCGTTTTCTAATGTCTTCTTTTACAGTGGCAGTCGGTGTTGGAGTACTTACTGCTTGTTCCAGTACAAGTTCTTCTACACCTGGCGGCCAGTCTGGCAAACCGATTAACCTCACGATTATGGCCGACCTAAAATCCCCTGGAACACCAGGTGATACGGTCATTAAGCAAATCGAACAAAAAACTGGATATAACTTAACGATTCAGTGGGTGCCGGATGGAAACTATGATGAAAAATTTAATGCGGCGATGGCGACTCAGTCGCTGCCACAAGCCGTTTTTGTCAAAAATACGGACTCTTATTCCAAACTGAGGGATCCCATTGCCAATGGACAGTTTTGGGAAATCGGCCCTTATTTAAAAGACTTTCCGAATTTAAGCAAATTGGATCCCACAGTCATTCAAAACACGGAAGTGAATGGGAAAATCTATGGGTTGTACCAAGAGGTCGCTTTGTCCAGACAAGGGATCATTTATCGCCAGGATTGGTTGAATAAATTAGGACTTCAGCCACCGAAAACGATTGATGACCTTTATAAAATGCTGGATGCGTTCACCAATAACGATCCGGATGGGGATGGGAAAAAGGATACAGTTGGTCTGACAGATCGCAATGATCTGGTCTACGGTTCGTTCCAAACCGTTAGCTCCTATTTTGGCACACCGGACAATTGGGGCTTGCAAAACGGGAAGCTCGTACCCATGTTCATGTCCCCTCAATACATGGATACGATGAACTTTATGAAAAAACTGTATACCAATGGAGTGATCAATCAGGATTTCCCGGTCACGAGCAAAGTGGATCAGCAGAATATGCTCGTCAATGGCAAAGCGGGCGTCTATATTGGCTCGATCACTGATGTGAAAAATCTGAATACGAAATTGCGGCAGGTCAATCCCAATGGACAATTGTGGGTAGCGAACCGGATTGCGGGTCCTGATGGCAAAGACCACGGCATCTGGTCAGTTCCAGGGTATGGAACTGTTGTCTTATTCCCGAAATCGTCTATCAAAGATGTGAATCAGTTGAAGCAGGTATTGGGATTCTTTGATGATCTGATGAAACCGGACATTTATGATCTGCTGGCATTTGGAATTGAGGGCACGCATTACACACTCGACAACGGAACTGCCAAACCGGTATCCGATCAAGCGCTGCTGGATCGGGAGGTCGCTCCGCTCGGGACGATTTCTGTCGGCGGGATCAGCACCATTCAAGGCGCGCTGCAGCCTTATCGCACGGATCCGGCTGATATTGAAGCGAACAAATTGGTGCTGGACAACAACAAGGATCTCATCAATGATCCGACTGCACCGTTGGATTCGAAAACCAATGATCAAAAAGGCGCTCAATTAAAGAAAATTATTACAGACGCCACTTACCAGTATATGATCAACAAACTTGACGCAAATGGATTCCAAGCAGCTGTCAGTCAATGGCAGCAGCAGGGCGGAGATCAGATTATCAGTGAATTTAATGATGAGTATCAAAAATTAAAAACGAAGTAATGCCCGGTGAAGGGAGCAAGCAGCGATGGATGCGACTATGGCTGTCAAGCCGACAACTGCTGTCAAAACGAAACCGAAACGAAACGTGCGGAATCGTATCCTTAAAAATCGATATATCTATCTGATGATTCTGCCCGGTTTAATCTATTTTGTTCTTTTTAAATATATTCCCATGGTGGGTCTTGCCATCTCGTTTGAGGATTTTCAGCCTTATCGAGGCATGTTTGGCGGTCCGTGGGTAGGTTTTGAGTATTTTCATCAATTGTTTACAGATCCGGCCTTTTGGATGATTTTAAAAAACACCTTGATTTTATTTGGATTGAATCTGCTTATTTTCTTTCCCATTCCCATCGTGTTGGCCCTGATGTTGAACGAAATCAAGGTTCAGTTCTTTAAACGATCCGTACAGACGATTATCTACATCCCCTATTTCATGTCTTGGGTCATTGTGGTGTCGATTACCTACGTTCTGTTGACTACAGATGACGGCATAATTAACGGGATCCTGGTTGAGCTTGGCCACCAGAAGATAAATTTTCTGCTTAGCACTTCCTGGTTTCGGCCGATTTACGTTTTGCAAAATATCTGGCAAGGGGCCGGATGGGGCACTATTATCTATCTGGCTGCCATTACGTCGATTGATCCTGGATTGTATGAAGCGGCCAAGATGGACGGAGCGTCGAGACTCCGCCAGATCTGGCATATTACGCTGCCTGCAATCCGCAGCGTGATCGTGATCTTGCTCATCCTGAAGATCGGTCAGGTACTCGATTTAGGATATGAACATGTGTACCTGATGTTGAACTCCATGAACCGCAGTGTTGCGGAAATCATTGACACTTACGTCTATACGGCGGGGCTCCAGGAAGGACAGTGGAGCTACAGCACAGCCATTGGTTTCTTTAAATCACTCATTGGGTTGATCCTGGTGATGGGTGCAAACTGGTTAGCCAAAAAAGTTGGGGAAGAAGGTGTCTATTAACCATGCTGCGAGACCGGTCGGTTGCAAGCCTTATTTTTGAAATTGTCAACTATACTTTGTTGTCAATCATTGCATTGCTGACGTTGTTGCCGTTTGTTCACGTAATAGCGGCCTCATTTACTACAAATGCGGAATTAGCGACTAAAACGTTTGTGCTTATTCCCACCCGTTATACGCTATCTGCTTATAAGTATATCTTCTCCACTGATGAAGTGACTCGATCTTTGTTAGTGTCTATTGGGATAACAGCGGTAGGAACATTCGTCAGCATGCTGCTGTCTTGTCTGATGGCGTATGGATTATCGCGCAAAGATCTGTATGGACGCGGGGTCATCCTGTTCTTGGTGATCTTCACGATGCTGTTTCAGGCAGGCATGATCCCGACATTCCTGGTGGTCAAAGATCTTGGAATGATTGACAGCTACTGGTCCTTGATTATTCCGGGTGCAATCAGCGCATTTAATCTAATTATTTTAAAGAATTTTTTTCAAAGCCTGCCCGAAGGATTGGAAGAATCAGCTAAAATAGATGGGTGCAGCGATTTTGGCATCTTGTTTAAAATTGTTATCCCGCTCTCCCTGCCTGCGATTGCCACTATTTCTCTGTTTTATGCTGTGAACTACTGGAACACGTACTTTAATGCGATCCTTTACTTGAATGACGCCAGCAAATGGCCTGTACAGGTGATCTTGCGGCAGATCGTCGTGTTGGCTTCAGGACTTGATTTTAACAATAGTGCGCTTACCGATACAGTTCCACCGCCAGATCAAACAGTCAAAATGGCTGTCATAGTCGTAGCTACAGTGCCAGTGCTGCTGGTTTATCCTTTCTTGCAAAAATATTTCACCAAAGGGGCATTGCTTGGCTCCATTAAAGGATAGGGGGAATCGGGAATGACCACCGCAGAGCGTAAAATTGAAGATCTGCTAATCGAAATGGACGGCTTGTTTTCGGGCTATTATCGCTGGCTTGCGGGTCAATATGATCCTGCAACGGGAGGAATTTATTATGCACGCAGCTCTTATGAAATAGCCGGTTTCATTCCGGATATTGAATCAACAGCACAAGCATTAAATATCTTGCAAAGATCGGATCTGCTGGCAGCGCTGCCTACTGCTTTAAAAGAAAAAATGATCCTCTTTTTTCAAAACAAACAGGATCCGGTTTCGGGCTATTTCTATGACGAAGATGAAATTATGCGCGATGACGCAATTATGGTTGCCCGCGCGTTAAGCTATAGTCTGGGCTCGTTGCAAAAGCTTGGGGGCAAACCGCGCTATCGACTGCCGCATGAAGCCATGCCACTGCCCAAATGCATGCAATCCCCTTTGAAGTATGTGGAATGGTTAAAAGGAGTCGACCTGCGCAACAGTTGGCGAGGCTGCGATCTAATGACCACTGTCAATCACCATATTGCCAAGTTGGATGAAAATGAAAGAAATGCGTTTGTGCAAGCTGGGGCGGACTATTTTGCTTCGATTCAGGATCAGGATACGGGACTGTGGGGAGCAGGGAATTTGTATATTCGGATTTCTGGAACCTTTAAGCTGAGTGCTTTTTACAATCGGTTTGGTCTGCCGGTGCCAAATGCCGATCGCATTTATCAGACGTTGATACATTCGTTAAGAAACGAGCAGGCACTCGATATGTGTTGGGTGCGAAATCCGATTGACTTACTTTGGACTTTGAGAGATGAAATACAAATTCTCCAAGAAGAATTTGCTGAAATCGTTGAGATCACAGTCTCGAATATGAGGAAGTTCCTGCGGAATGATGGCGGTTTTTCCAGGGAAATCGATCATTCGCCTGTTGCACCGAATGTAGCACAAGTAAAAAATGGGGAATATTATCCGAACATGCCAAAACCGGTATCCATTGGAAAAGGTTTGATCGAGGGAGACATGAATGCCGGAACGCAAGCTTTGTTGATCCGTGAATTCTGTTATCGCTTGGCGGGCAAACAACATCTGCCATTGGCGAATACGGAAGACTTTCTAAATGTCTTAAGCAGTCGGATTTAATTGAAAAAGAAGATGAACGGATGAGGCAGTTAAACTGATTAACTGTCTCAATTTGCGTATATTCATGACAAAGTATTTCGGGCAACCTGACTTGGTTTTTGTGAGGGCGTAAGGGTAATTAATCGTTCTCTTGCTGCAGGCGAAAGGCTTTAGGAGAGATCCCCGTTACTTTCTTAAACATTTTGGAGAATAACAGTGGGTCGTTATACCCCACCGACCGACCAATATCCGCAATCGAGCAAAGTAACTGCTATTCCTGTTTTTATGTCACGCGCGTTTCGCCACTCCGGAATTTATATCCACACAAATTCCGGCATCAAGGATGCTTCCGATTTAAAGGGAAAACGTGTGGGAATCCCGGAATATCAATTAACCGCATGCCTATGGATCCGTGGAATTTTACAACATGAATATGGGGTAAACACAACAGATATGCTGTGGTTCACCGGTGGCGAGGAAACCTCGGGACGAATTGAAAAGGTTGCTTTAAAGCTTCCGCCGGAAATTAAGATCAGTCCCATCGGTCCCAAGCAAACATTAAACGAAATGCTGGAATCAGGCGAATTGGACGCGCTCATCTGTCCGCGTGCACCCTCAAGCTTCTTGAAGGGCTCTCCGAATGTGCGGCGCCTCTTTCCCGACTACGTATCGCTTGAAAAAGAATATTACAAGAAGACAGGGATTTTTCCGATTATGCATGTTGTGGCCATAAAAGATGAAATTCTGGAGAAGGATCCGTGGGTAGCGATGAATTTATATCAAGCGTTTGTTCAAGCAAAACAACGTGTCTATGATGGATTTAACCAGACAACCGCTTTGAAAGTTACACTTCCGTGGTTGCTTGCAGAGGTAGAAAACACTAAGCAACTTATGGGAAATGATTTTTGGCCGTACGGTGTGGAAAAGAACAGGAAAACATTAGAATCCGCAGCCCAATATTCTTATGAACAGGGCATGATTGCTAAAGTATTACCCGTGGAGGATCTCTTTGCAAAGACGACATTGCAGGAGTTTGTGATATAAATCGCAATCAAATTAAAATTATATTGCTTTGTTATCATTCATCCTGATTAATGTAATCTGCTCGGGCTATTCTTGCTGGCTCTTTTCCGCAATATGTATATCTTATTTTTGTCGCAGTACTTTTTAGGATTCTGCGCTACTTCTTTGCTGGTTTCCATGCGAAAAACGGTTGTGTGCAAAAATCAAAAATCGATACCCATTATGCCCCACTCCCATGACTTCATTTCAATGAAATTATCATGAATTAGAGCTTTGCACCACAACCGATTTTTCGATCCAATCCTACACCTCATCTAGTACAGCCCTAACTCTATCAACAATTACATATTATTAGTAATAATACCTGCCGTTTCCTCAATCGCTTTGTTGGTTACATCAATTGACCTGCAGCCCAATTGTTTCATCAGGTTTTCCGCATATTCCAATTCTTCTACAATTCTTTGAAGCGATGCGTATTTGGCGTTATTAGGCAATCCTAAGGTTTTTAGCCGCTCCGTCCGGATTTTTAAAATATGTTCAGCATCCATAGTCAAACCTACAATCTTGGATCCCGGGACTTTGTACAATTCATCAGGGGGTTTTACTTCTGGAACAATAGGAAGGTTAGCAACCTTAATTCCTTTATGTGCAAGAAAAATACTCAATGGGGTCTTTGAGGTTCGTGAGACCCCTATTAATACAACATGGGCCTGCATCAATCCTTTAGTATCGCGTCCATCATCATATTTTACGGCAAATTCGATAGCTTCTACTCGCCGAAAGTAGGCATCGTCCATTTGATGTAGCAGTCCAGGCTTCCGATTCGGTGAGTCATGAAAGGTATCCATAAAAGCTTGCATCATTGGTCCCATGATATCTACCGCACGGACGCCAAGCCGAATGGCCTCGGCTTTCATCATTTCCCTTAGCTCGGGTTGAACAAGTGTATAACCTACCATACCTCCGCTTTTGAAGACTTCTTCCATCAGAGAATGAATATCATCCTCATGCTGGATATTCCCAATCCGCTTAATTACAATTTGTTTCGCATCAAATTGGCGAATCGTAGCCTGAGCAACCGCTTCTGCTGTTTCTCCCACAGAATCCGAGCAAACAAAAATCATATTCTGCTTCGTATCAGTCAACTTCCTATCCCCTTAAAGTTTATAAAAGTAAGCTTACGCCATAGGCAACTACTGCATTACGACGTTGTCGCTAAATCCAGAAGCAGATGTGTCATATTCGTCTTCGTAACACGGCCAATGACTTCCATTCTTTCCTGCCCATTTGATAATTTAGTTGAGGTGACAACAGGTAAACTGTCTACTTGATGATGAATTAATTTGCGGGCAGCCTCAAGGACAGAGTCATCCGGACCCACCGTAATGATGTTAGGTTGACGGGTCATGACCAGACTTATGGGCATAGTAGTGGCATTTGAATTGCCAAGTGTTACTTTAAGCAAATCTTTTCGTGAAACAATGCCGACCAATATCCCTTCCTGATCCGTTACAATCAGGCTGCCTACATTTTCAAGAAACAGCGTAACGACTGCATCATGAACAGAGGAAGCATCTCTTACAACGATAGGTATGCTTTGAATGTCTATGACTTTAAGTTCATCTAATTTCAAGGAAAGCACATTCTCTTGCATCAGTGTTTTTCCTAGAAAATAACCTACTTTGGGTTTG
>JAQBPP010000181.1 GCA_028287455.1 Bacilli bacterium
ACAAATTTTTCGACGATTTAACGATAAACAGCAGCCTCGTGTCTCAGTTCATCCGCCTGAGACACGAGGCTGTTTGTTGGTTTCGAGAGGTCAAATCAGTTAAATCATTCCTTCAACAGGCGATGAAGCGCTGGCATAACGCTTCTTGGGAATGCGTCCTGCTTCATACCCGAGACGGCCTGCCTCTACCGCAAGGCGCATTGCTTGCGCCATTTTCACCGGATCCTTGGCAGCAGCCACTGCCGTATTGAGCAGTACGCCATCAGCCCCAAGCTCCATTGCCTCTGCTGCATCTGCGGCAGAGCCAATGCCGGCATCGACTATTACTGGAACTTTTGCTTCTTCAATAATGAACCGCAGATAATGCGGATTGATAATACCTAATCCCGACCCAATTGGTGATGCGCCTGGCATAACCGCATGCGCTCCGGCCTCCTGCAGTCTTCTTGCCAACGCCGGATCATCAGAGGTATAAGTCAGCACAGTAAAACCCTCTTTGACCAGCAGTTCAGTTGCTTTTAACGTTTCCACCGGATCTGGCAGCAACGTACGATCATCGCCGATCACTTCTACTTTAATCATGTCGCATAATCCGGAAGCTTTGGCCAGCCTGGCAATGCGCACAGCCTCATCCGCAGTTTTTGCCCCCGCTGTATTAGGCAGCAGCTTGTAGCGGGTTAAATCCAATTGTTCCAAAAAGTTGGGTTCATTCGGATTGTCCAAGTTGAGTCTGCGTACCGCAAAAGTCAATACATCCGCACCGGACATCCGGACAGCGTCCGTTTGAGTTTGCAAATCCGGATATTTGCCTGTACCCAGAAACAACCGGGAAGTAAATTCATACGATCCGATTTTTAACTTATCCATGCTACTCTTCCTTTCTCCTGGCCTTAGCAGCCGCCGCCAACGAAATGCACCAATTCAAGTGCATCTGCTTCTTGCAGAACCTGTGAAGCATATGCGTCACGGGGCAGGATTTCTCGATTCAATTCCACGATCACGAGCCTCCCCTGTAAACCCAACTGCGCGAGGAGCGACAAGATGGTGGTGCCCTGTTCAATTTCCCTCACAGCACCGTTCACTTTTACAGTCAAAAAATCCACCTCCTCATTCTACTCCTAAATGGTTCGGTCTGCTAGATTGGATCAACTCTGCTAGTGTCCTTGCTGCCTGCTGAGGGTCGGTCGCACCCAGAATGCTGCTGACAACCGCAATGCCGCTCGCGCCTGCCCGTATGACCTCTTCCGTATTCCCTGCGTCAATGCCGCCAATGGCGACAATCGGCAGTGACACGTGTTTGCGAATCTCCTGCAATCCCGCAGGACCTAAAACAGGCTCCGTATCCAGTTTGGTGTTCGTTTGCGCCATCGGCCCCACCCCAATATAATCAGCCCCGCTGCTTTGGGCTTCCACTGCTTCCCGCTGCGTATGGGCAGAAATGCCGATCCATTTCTCCCTGCCGAGGATTCTGCGCGCTTCTATGTAGGGCAAATCCGATTGGCCCAGATGAACCCCGTCAGCATCGACTGCCAGCGCCAAATCGAGCCGATCGTTCACCAGAAACGGGATGCCCAGCCGCTTGGTCAATGCTCGCAGCTCGTAGCAGCAGGCAAGCCATTCCCGCAGCCGTCCCTCTTTTTCACGGAATTGGACACAGGTCACCCCGCCGACAATCGCTTTTTCCACTGCTTCTAAAAACGGATGTCCTTTTACAAAGGAAGGGCCCGCCACTAAATACAAGGATAGATCAAGTTTAACCAAAGTCATCCATTCCTCTGCCCGAGAAGAGTTAGCTGCCCGCAAAACCAACCCCGCATCTCTGCCAGCAGACGGATACGGGGTTTTTGCTGGACTTGCGATACAAGATAACAAATCGCAGTATAGTCTTGTTAAAATACGGAAACAATGAGAATAAGCCGAGCGGTCTTCTTCAACCACTGGCTTCTCCTCTCCGGGTCACCTCTAAACAGGTGACCCTTTTTTACGCATTTACATGGCCAAGCAAACGACGGTGTTCCACCATGAAGCAGCGATCCTGCACGACTGAAACCCCTTTATCCACTAAAGACTGCACCGCTTCATCATTGCGGATGCCAAGCTGCAGCCACACCAGCTTCGGCAGCGTGGACATTTTGGCTATATCATCTACCACAGTCGGGATGGCGTCTGATCTGCGAAACACAACGACTGTGTCCACCGGCTCAGCAGCTTCCGTCACCGAACCTATTGCTTTGCGGCCTAATACCTGATCCTCATTAGGATTCACTGGCAGCAATTGATAACCTTGGGATTGAATATACGAAGAAACCTCAAAACTGGCACGACCAGGATCATTTGATAAACCAACCACCGCAATCGACCTGGTGTCTAACATCAACTGTTTCATTCGATCTTCGTCAATCTCAGGAACCGTGGACATCTGGGACTACCTCCTTCAAAGTGAACCATGCTTTTAAAGGTTTCCACAATGTTAAGGCACTCATTCCCTACTATCATCTTTCAGAATAAAATAATTGTCAAATAGTGTCTTGTTCCACGTGGCGCCCGGTGTATGGCAATTCTACCCGGAAAGTTGTCCCCTCGTTAAGCTTGCTTTGCACTGAAATCTTTCCGCCATGCTGCTTGACGATGTTGTAGGCGATTGATAAGCCAAGTCCTGTTCCGCTTTTGGAGCGGGTGCGGGCCTTATCCACTTTGTAAAACCGCTCGAAGATGTAAGGTAAATCCTCGGCCGGGATGCCCGATCCAGTGTCCGACACTTCCAAACTCACCTGGGTCTGCTCCGCCAGAATGGACAGGCAGACCAAACCGTTTACAGGCGTATGGCGGATGGCATTATCGAGCAAATTGGTCAGCACCTGTTCCAGACGATCCGCATCGCCATTTACTGCCAATGGAAGACGGGTTCCTTTGTATTCAAAGCGAATTTGTTTCTCAGCAGCCAGCGTGGAAAATTTTCTGGACACTCGTCTGCACAACTGATCGATGGAGACATCCTGCACTTGCAGTAAAAAATGCCCTGACTGCAGCTGAGCCAAATCGAGCAGATCGCCTACCAGGCGGCGCATGCGATGTGTTTCATCCAGAATAATGTTTGTAATTTCTTGGCGCTGCACCGGATCATCACCAAAGTCGTCAAGCAGAGCCTCGGAGTAACCCTGCAAGAGCGACAGCGGGGTGCGCAGCTCGTGTGAGACGTTGGCGACAAAATCCTTCCGCATCTCCTCCAACATACGCTCCTGTGTAATATCGCGCAAAACTGCCACAATGCCCCGAATCCCCCGATGATCAGGCTCAAATAACGGGGTCATCGAGACATAGATGGATTTGTCACCCCAGGAAAATTCTCGTCCCACGGGAGTTTGTTTGCTGATGACCTCATCCTGCAGCTCGAGCAAATCGGCCGGCAAACGGCTGCGATCGTCTGCTTGTGAACCTGGGTTTTCAGTTAAAGCAGACAAGAGAGCTTTGGCTTGCGGGTTCACTAACAGGATTGCCCCGTCTAACCCTGCAGACACAACGCCATCCGCCATGGAAGTGAGAATGCTGTGGGATTGTTCACTTTGCTTCTGCAGCTCCTTGATATTCTCCAATAACGCAGCGGCCATTTTATTCAGTGTTGTTCCTAACTGACCGACCTCGTCTCCGGTCACGATATCAATTTGTCCAGCAAAATCACCTTCCGCCATTCGTTCGGCGACTCGGTTCATTTGAATCAGCGGCCGCGACAAATTTTTGGAGACTACAAAAGCAAGTCCTGTCGTCAGAACGATCCCAAAACTTGCTGCGAAGAAAATCAACGACCGAATCTCATTGATCGCAGGTTGAGCAGCCGACACCAGTTGGTTCATAACCAAGAGGCCCTGGTCCGAGCCACCTCCGTTAAACAAGGAGAATGCCCACAGGTTCTCTTTACCCGGGGGCACCTTTTGCAATTCCAACTTATCATTCCCAGTGACTACTGAGCTGCCTGCAAACAATTGCTTGCGTTTATCCTGGTCCAGACTATTGATGATCGTGCTTACTTCCGGATCATCCCCGGGCAGATAAATAATGCTGGTCCTGTTGTCCTGCTCCATCAGATTGGCGATCTCGAGCGGCAGCTGCTGATTAGGTGAATACGTTTCGAGAATCCGGTTGACCGAGCCTGCTTTGGTCATTAACGCGTTGACCTGCTCCCGGTAAAAGTACTGATCGAGCAATTGTTCCAGAAATACGGTCAGGAGAGATAAAACTACGACCACCACAACGATAAAAGTGAGCCATAATTTAACGACAACGCTGTTTCGGATCATGCCGAAACCTCGAATTTATATCCGACCCCCCAGACCGTTACAATCGTGCTGGCCGCTTGTTCAGAAGACCGGCCCAGCTTTTCTCTCAGACGCTTGACATGGGTATCCACCGTGCGTTGATCCCCGTAAAATTGATAATTCCAGACATCACGCAAAAGCTCTTCTCTGGAAAATACTTTGTCCGGACGGGACGCCAAATAACAAAGCAGTTCATATTCCTTCGGTGTGAGCGACACTTCTTCATTGCCCGCAATCACGCGGCGAGCTTCCATGTTAATCACAAGAGACGGAAACGTCAGCACCTGCACCGCAGCGCCAGCCGCATCTTGCCCGCCCGCCTGGCTGCGTTTTAACAGGGCCTTCACGCGCATCACGAGCTCTGGCGGCGAAAAAGGTTTGACCACATAATCATCCGCGCCTAATTCGAAACCGTGAATGCGATTTTTCTCTTCGCCAAGTGCTGTAAGCATAATTACAGGAGTGTCTTTGATTTGTCTGAGCTTGGCGCATACCTCTCGGCCATCCATTTGGGGCAGCATCAAATCCAGCACGATCAATGCGTAATCCTCTTCGGAGGCCAGCTTCAGCGCGGTATTCCCATCTTCTGCTTCATGCACTTGATATCCACTGCGTTCCAAGTACATTTTCACCAGACGTCTGATTCGTTCTTCATCGTCCACTACCAGGATTCGCAGTGATTCTTGTTCACCGGTCTGCAGTTGCATGAAGTTCAATCCCCCTTTGCTTGGATAGCTTGGAAATTAAGTATAAAAGGTTTTACATGCCCGGCGGGACCGCATAGGAGTGCAGTCCGACGATCACCAGATTCACGCCCACCAGCAAGAATAAAATCACAACAAAACCGATCACAGCGAGCCAGGCTGACTTGGGGCCTTCCCAACCGCGGCTTAATCTTAAATGCAGATAAAGAGTATAATACAAAAATGTAATCAATGCCCAGGTTTCTTTGGGATCCCACGACCAGTAGGAGCCCCAGGCTTCTTGTGCCCATATCATGGCAAAAACCAACGCGCCTAATGCAAAGATGGGGTAACCAATTGCGATAGCCCGATAAGACAGTTCGTCGAGTTCATCCGCATCAAGCCCCTGCACCCAACTGCTCACACTGGTGACTAATGATTTTCCACCGTTGATCAGGCGGAGAATCCCATACAAGACGATCGAAGACAGAAACGTCCAGACCAAGGTGTTGAACTTCAATGCCGCTTGGGCCCCCTGCATCCAGCCCGGAATCGGGAACAACGGCAGCGGGATACCCAACAGGGAACCCAGCGAACCCACGACAGATCCGGTCGGACCTGCAAGCGGCGGCAAGTGGTAAGTCATCTGCGACGCCGGATTCTGACTCAATGGATCTGAAACATCAATTGCATAATGCTGCACTTTAAATACAAGCGCGGTTACGACGTACGCAAATAAAGTTAAAAACAGAAAAATAACAAGTTCCAGAAAACGCGTTGACCGATTCTTCACCGACGTGTCAGTCGTATTTAACAAGTACATTAAAGCAGCGGCAAAACCGATCGTCAGCACACCTTCACCAAGTGCCGCGGTGGTGACATGAATATTCAGCCAATAACTTTGCAGCGCTGGGATTAACGGCTGCGCTTCTTGCGGAAATACCATTGCGTACGCAAGAATCGTAAGTCCAACAGGGCACGCAAACGCGCCCAGGCGCGGCGACCGATAAAAAGCGTTAATCAGCACAAACGCCAGCATGATCGTAAACGACCAGAAGCTCATATATTCGAACATACTGGATACGGGTGCGTGTCCGCCCGCTGTCCATCTGAGCAGAAGACCAATAAACTGTGAGGCGACTGCGATTATCGCAATCGTATAACCCCATTTTGTCCATAAATTAGCAGCGGACCCTCCGCTGCGCAGCTTAATGTTTCTACCTGTTACGCCAATGATATAAAGGATTGATGATAGCAAATCTCCGCCAAAAGCAACTCCGTAGAGAAGTGAACTTGCGCCTAACAACATCAAGCCGTACCTCCTTTATTCCGGATGAACTTCTGATTCAACTGGTTAGAAGCCAGCACGCGCTGAAGTTCCTGCTGAAAGCCATACCAATTTTTGTTGGTTTGTCCACCTAAGTGTAACACACCTTCTGACAGGTTTCCCCATAATGTGCGGTGCTGGATGTAAAAGGTAATCACCAACCCCAGCACCACAATTGCACAGCCCCCGTACACAATTGGAATCCCAAAATCCTTTTGCACGCGAAATCCGGTCGTTTGCGCTAAGTTCACCTGATCGGGCTGAAAATTAAAGCGCTGGCTTTTGGCCAATTCTGCTTGTAAAAAAGGAGCGGATGGTACAAACCATTCTTTAATATCACTTGTTATACCCGGGCCTTCAATTTTAAAAATCAAGGCCGGATTGTAAGGCGTGCTTGATTTGCTGCTAGGCTGATTGTTCTGCACAAATTGAAAATCCGGAAAATAATTCAGAACGGTTAGTTGATAAGCGCCAACATGATACACCTGCTGCGGATCGTTAAAGTCCATATGCAGCGAGCCAACCTTCGCATTATTCGCCTGCTGATCTACTATGGATAGATCCATGCCTTGAAATTGGACTGGCAGCATGGCGGATTGGAACAAAATCATGCCATGGTATTTCAGCGGATGATTGACTGTAATTGGCTTGTGCAGGACTTGCTGTCCTTTATAAATAACAGTCGCTTGTGTTTGATAAAACTTCGGACGTCCATCTGTATAATCCTCTTCATGTGCCTGGTCATTGCGAATGGAAAAATCAGAATGAGGGACTTGAACGGTTTGCCCTTCATCGACCAGAATGTCACCGGTATAATAAAACCCGGGGATTAAACGGGTCAAACAGCCGGCCACAATGAGCAGCAGTCCAATGTGAATAATATAAGGCCCAAATCTTGCAATTCGCCCTTTTTCAGCGAAAAATGCCTGCCCCTCCTGTTTGATGCGGTAACGCCGTTTGCCAAGTGAGGAAATGATTTGCTCACGAATATGTGCTGTGTCCGCAGAGGGATTGTCTGCTGAAAAAGAGGTATAGAGTCCTCGGTGCTTGAGCAGAAAAGCTTGCACCACAGTTGGTTGTTTCTGCAAAGACTTGTATAAAGGCACCAGCCGCTCCCAGGAACATACAATGAGATTTACCGAAATTGCGAGCAACAGGGCAATAAACCAGGTTGACGTGTACATATGTGTAAGGCCCAGCGCATACATGATTTTCCCATATGTACCGTAAGCAGCGGGGTAAAATTGGGCAGGCTGCTGTGACGGTATGGCACCTTCCTGCGGGATTAAACTGCCCAAAATTGAACTGCCTGCGATTAAGGCAATCAACACAATTGCAGTCTTGACTGACACGAAAAACAGCCATAAACGTTCCGGAATGCTTAAACTTCGTTCAACAACTTGCTGCTGCACCTGTTCCCCTCCTCACGTCACCCAAGCAGCGGGCGAATATGATCTTCTAAATCTTGCTGCGTTATGGGGATTTCAAACCGAGCGCGCACCACTCCATGCTGATCGATAATGATCGTGGTGGGAAAAGGCACCACCCGAAAATCGGTCAACGTCACTTGCCCATCGCGGTCCATCGCATAGGGAAGCCCGACCTGCTGCTGCTTTTTATAAAGCTGCACCACTAATGGCGTCTCACGGAAGTCCACTTTTAACACAGTGACCCCTTTGTCCTTCCATGCTGTGTAGAATTTCTCCAGCTCCGCATCTTCGCTGGAGCAGCTTTGGCACCAGGTGGTGCCAAAACTCAAGACTGAGATTCGACCGCTTAAATCAGCCGAAGAGATGGAATGTCCGTTTTCATCCATTAACTGAAAGGCTGGGGACAGATCTCCTGCCGCAGCAGGTTTATCAAATGGTTTTCCGGCTACATTCCACACGATCGCTAGAATCACCAGGGCAACCGCCAACATGACCACAACTGCCACACTGCGAGTGCGGCTTAACTGTTTTTTCAATCCTGTCACTTCCCATACTATCTATCGTTTTAAATTATAGCCTATCTTTTCAAATTAGTATGGTGTCG
This sequence comes from Bacilli bacterium, assembly GCA_028287455.1. Lineage (GTDB taxonomy): Bacteria > Bacillota > Bacilli > Tumebacillales > JAQBPP01 > JAQBPP01. Next base: position 8,358 of record JAQBPP010000181.1, read on the forward strand.
TTTCTTGACGTTTTTGTGAAGGTCACAAACCAAACAAGTCCTCCTTGCATATCCATATACGATCAAATGCGCAAGCTTTGGCTTGTTCATCTGTTTACTCCAGTTGCAAGGAGGGAGAGCATGCCCCTCATCGGGATTATGACTGACCATCCTTACCCGCTGCCGAGATCCTTCGCACAGGCCTCCCGGATTGGGGTTCGCTTGCAATCCCAATTTGTCTATTTTTTGCCAGGCGCGGTCGATTGGAAAAGCGAGCGCCTGTTTGCCATTAAGTGGGACGGCAATGAATGGAAACGGGATTGGACAGCGCTGCCTGATCTGGTCGTCAATCAAATCAGGTACCGTCACATTGAAACAAGCCACCTTTGTCAAAATGACTTGTCCCAATTTAAGAAACAAAAAATACCCGTGTGGAGTCCATCGCTCTTCAATAAATTCCAGCTGGGTTTAAGCCTGCTTGCAGCACCCCATGACGTCATCCCCTCGCCTGCCGGTTTAAGTGCAAACGCGGACCAAGAAGAAATCCGCGAGTTCATCGCCGCCAAACAAGCAGTGATTTCCAAGCCGGTGTTCAGCAACGCTGGGCGAGGATTTGTCTGGATCAGCTACAAAAATGGCTGTTATCACAGGAAGGGACTATCACTTGGAGGGCGGCCCACCCAGCAGGAGCATCTCGTCTGGGAAGAGTTGGCATCGATACAAAGCGAAATGTATGGAAACCATGAGTGGTTTTGGCAGGAAGAATTGAAGAGAAGTACACATTCCACGCGGCCTGCAGAGTGGCATGCACTGCTTGGAAGAGACAGAGAGGCGGGTTGGCAGATCACCGGTGTCTATCCCTTGCGCCGCAGCGGAGCGCCAATTACGAGACAAGGATCAGGCTTAACTACGTGGATTCCACCCATAAAAGACTCCAGTCTGTTAGCAACAGCCAAACATCTGGAACGAGAATTTGGTCCTTTTCCCGAACTTACGTTGGACCTATTGATCACCAAACAGGATACACCCGTGTTGCTGGATGCAAGTCCTCGTGTGCAGCGGCATCTTTATCCGGAAAAAGTTCGTCAGTCGACGACTGCCCGCTGGGTGCAGTTTATTGCCCGCGAAGCAGACAAACACGTTGCTGACGGGCAAAACAACGAGTAAGCGCAGAAGGTGAAGGTGAACCTGCCTATATTCCTGTCTCCGCATAAAGCCGCTGAACTTCTTGTTTGGACAGCTGCCTGAAGTGTCCCGGGGGAAGTTGACCTAACTTGAGAAACGCCACCTGGATCCGCATTAACGAGGCAACTGGATGGCCGACTGCTTCACACATGCGCCGAACTTGCCGATTGCGCCCTTCGTGGATGGTGATTTCCAGCGAGGTAGTGGCGGCGCTTCCTGTGCGAATCGCGACCTGAGCAGGCGCTGTCATCCCATCTTCCAGCAAAACACCCTGCCGCAGTTGCTCCGCCTCAGCAGTAGACAGTCTACCTTCTATTTTGGCGAGGTAGGTTTTATGTATTTCATGCTTCGGGTGCATCAGACCATTGGCGAGCTTCCCATCGTTCGTTAGCAAAAGGAGTCCGCTCGTATCCAGATCCAATCTTCCAACGGGGAAAACCCTTTGCTTTATATCACCTTGAATCAAATCCATCACAGTTTTGCGTCCTTGCGGATCCGAAACTGTTGTAACTACACCACGCGGCTTGTGCAGCAAGAGATAAACCAGCTGCTCCCGTACAATCGGCCTGTGGTCCACCTTGATCTGATCACTGCCAGCGTCTACTTTAAAACCCAATTCCCGGATCAGTTTGCCGTTTACTGATACCCGGCCATCAAGAATGAGTTGCTCACATTTCCTGCGCGAGGCATATCCTGCAGCTGCCAGTACTTTTTGCAATCGTTCCAACAAACAGATTGCCCCCTTTTCACACATTGTTTTCATTATAAACAAAAAAGACCAATCCAACCAACTGACCAGTCGTGCTGACTTCCAACTGCTGGCAGATGGGATGATTTGTCTTTGAAGGAAGGAATTGACTTCAGGTTTAATGCGGCAAGCGATCAATGCGCACCGTCAGCTCATGCCAGGGAAACTCAGGTCCCGGACATTCATCGCCATGGCTGATAATCTCATGCGGTACCATATCAAACGCCTTTGCCAATTTTATGATTAACTTGACCAGCACAAACATTTGTTCATGCAGCACGCCCAAATCTGTTCGAGGCGCTCCGAAATGACCTTCAATGACGATATGAAGATAATCATCAGCTGTAAACTGGTGACTAGGAATAACAGTGCCATCCCGACAAACGTAAAAATCATAGCCAGCTGTCCGAATTTCCTCACAATCAGAGTCGTGCAATACGATACCTAGTATATCGCTCACGCTGCGGCCCCCTTTCCAAGAGGGATTCAGCTTTAAGATATTCTAAGCAAATGTTAACTGATTGTTGTTATGCCTATGAAAAAAAGAAATAGGCAGCAATGATGGAAAAGGAGACTGCGGCGAAATCTGCCAGCAATCCGACCTTCAAAGCGTATCGTGACTGTCTGATGCCAACCGAACCGAAATAAACTGTTAATACATACAAGGTAGTGTCACTTGAGCCTTGCAAAATCGAGGCCATTTTGCCGACAAATGAGTCTGTTCCCTGCGTGCGGAAGATATCAGTCATGACGGCCAGCGAACCACTGCCGGAGATCGACCGCAGCAGGGCCATCGGCACAATTTCAGCCGGAATGCCAATTCGTTGCAGCACGGGCGACAGAAAGCGTAAAACATCGTCGAGCACACCAGAATTGCGGAACACTTGCACAGCTACCATCATCGCCACCAGATGCGGCAGAATGCGCAGAACTGTTGGGATCCCCTCACGCGCTCCTTGCACGAATGTATCGTATAAAGGCACCTTGCGAAAGTAGCCAATGCCGATTATGACGGCTACGATGATCGGCAGTGCCCATGCAGAAAGTAAGTTTAATACAATCATGGACCTGCACGCCGCTTTCGATCGAGCCTGCGAAACCAGCGATCGAGTAAAATTGCAGCAACTGTTCCGCAGCAGGTGGCAATCATCGTTGGCACCACAATATCCGTGGGATTCGCCGCTCCTGCCTGCGAACGCAAAGCAATCACTGTTGCAGGAATCAGTGTTATGCCCGCGGTGTTCACCGCAAGCAGCGTACACATGGCGTCACTTGCGACCTGAGGGTCGGAATTGAGCTCTTGCAATTGCGCCATTGCTTTTAAGCCAAAAGGAGTTGCAGCATTGCCTAATCCGAGAATGTTTGCCGACATGTTCG
>JAQBPP010000197.1 GCA_028287455.1 Bacilli bacterium
CTCTCTCCACTCCATCGAAATATGACAGTGCTGTAGAAGATATTTATGCGAAAGCAGCCGTACAGGTCGCCGAGGGGTCTATGGACATCAATACAGCATTGCGGAATGCAGAAGATGAAGCAAATAAGGCAATTGCTGCTGCCAAGCAAAATCAGTAAGCCTTTGCCAGACGAATAGGAGTGACAATTGTTTGCAGCGATCGATTCTGTTCAGCAGAGATTCCAAAAAAGCGGTAGACGTGGTTGAAACCGAACAGGGACTGGAAATTCAACTGCGCGGTCAAGCTGATAGTAAATCAGTTTATTTTCAGGGGCGCTTGAACAAAATGCTCAGCTATTCAGAGGGCAAGCCGTGGAGTTTGCAGAGTGTCCTGCTGGACAATGCAAGTATTGTTGCAGAGGAACAGTCAATTCGGATCTGTGGCAAGACGAAAACGTTAGACATTTCTATGGAGCTGGCATTTGACGAACAGCAGTTGCTGCGATTGAATGTCACATGGGCAAATTGGACGGAGCGCCTCCTGTCCGATGTTGCGGTCGGCATCCTCCTTGAACTGCCTGAGCGGGAGAAGGAGATCGTCACCATCCCGCATATGATCTATAACAACAATCCATCTTCAGATCCGGACCGAATTGTACCCCGTCTTGGAGTTGGAGCGGGAAAAGGTTTTGTTTGCGAGGAACATCGTCTGCCGATTCCTTGTGTAAATATGGAGTGGGCAGAATGTGAAGTGCCGCGGTACATTTCTCTTTTTTCCATTCCGACCTGCGTGGAGTCCGAAGACGGTATTGTACAGTACGGTTCACTAGGCGCTATCAGGCACAACAACCGCACCACAGCAGCAGCGATGAGCGGGGTTTTGATGTTTAACGGGGAACAGGATGTTGTTTATGTCGGGAAAAGCAAAACATCTCCTTATAATGGAGGTTACCTGGACTTTCCGCCTGGATTCTCATTGTCGAAACAATATGTATTGGATTGGGGAACCCTCCCCCAAACGGGCTGGGGTTTCCGGGAAGTTGTGCACAAAGCTTTGCAACTGTTTGACCCGCAAGGCGCCAAGCCATTGTCTGTCGAACAAATCATCAGGTTGAAAACAAATGCGCTGGATGATCGTTGGCGATTTGTCGACGGAGCTGCAGGGTATGTCAAATTCAATGATACAAACGACTTCGGCAATGTATCTCGTCATCCGCTGCACTTTTTGTACGGCTGGACCGGACAATGTCTGAAGCTCGCCTGGTGCGACGCCAAACTGGGATTTGATGACGGAGAGCCAGATCGGATCGAACGCTGTGAACAGGCGGTCGATTTTTATCTGCGAGATAGCATTACGTCTGTACCTGGAGTGCGAAATAGTTCCTATCATTTGGACGATCGTCGCTGGGACAATTTTTATATACAAAAGGAAGCAGTGATTTCCAGCCGCGCCTACGGGGAAACGATTGCCGATTTGGCAGAGATTGTCCTCCTCTTCCAAAGTCAGCAGCGGCAAGTGCCTGTGCATTGGCTTGCAGCCCTTCGAGAAAGTGCAGATTTTTTCCTGAACGGTACTCTTTCCTCAGGGATTTATCCAGCTGCCTGGCAGCTGGACGGGCAACCTGCTGATGAACTGATTACCTCCGCAGGCATCCCCTGTCTGATTGCCGTTTTAAAAGCCTACAGGATTCTTGGGGACAAACGTTATTTGGAACAAGCGGAACAAATTATGCAGCGTTACTATGAGCTGCACGCCCGTACGTTTGAGCGACCTTTTGCTCGCTCGACGCTGGATGCGAAGTGTGAGGATAAAGAAGCCGGCATGTATTTCTTCCTGGCCGCCTTCGAACTGTATGTAGTCACAAAGAGACAGGAGTACAAGGAATGGGCAGAAGTATCGGCGGACTGGCTTCTGACGTTTGTGTATATGTGGAATCCTGCTTTTGACAAAGGGGCAAAATTTACGGAAGCGAACTTTCAGGCAACCGGCTGGCCAGGTGTTAGTGTGCAGAATCATCATTTGGATGTATTTTTCCCCACATTTGACTTTTGGCAATTTGGACGGTTGACTGGAAATAGCGGTTATGAAACGATCGGCCGGATGATTTTTGACGCCATGGGTCAGGGGATCTGCACCAAACCAGGAGAATGGGGATTTACAGTTGTCGGAGAACAGGGCGAAGGTTTTTATCAGACCCATTATCACAGCAGAGGAAATGCCAATAACTGGAATCCGTCCTGGGTCATTGCTCTTGCATTATATAACGCGTTGAAGTTTCGGGAAGCAAACGGAACGTGAAGAGGAAATTGGAGAACTCGATTCTGTCGAGTTCTCTTTTTTACTATGTGGGTGGCAAATCAGAATTAAACAATTGATTTGCAGGATTTTCGTTCGATCAATCGTGTGTCGATAAGCGATTTGATTTTGATGGACTCCTCGTTTTCAATCGTTTCGATCAACAGATCAACCGCCTGATGCGCCATCTTTTCTTTTTCCACATGGATGGTGGTCAATTCCGGAGAGATGATTACAGCTTCAGATATATTGTCAAATCCCATTACAGATAGATCGTCGGGAACCCGGATTCCAAGTTCGTTCAGCGATTTAATCACGCTGATCGCCATATAATCACATTCGCAAAACAGGGCAGTAGGTTGAGAAACCCCCTGCTTGCGTCGTTCCAACAGTTGCTGCTTGAAAACGTCTTGTGCAGCGAGAATGGCTGGTGAAAGACTGAAGAAATCACGCTCTTCGATTGTCAATCCATATTCTTGTAGAGCTTCTGTCATTCCTCGCTTACGGGATTCAAAATTGTACATCCTCGCGTTTGACTGCACGTATCCAATTTGACGGTGACCCTGTTGATACAGGTAAGCGGCCGCTTGGTAGGCACCCATCCTATTGTTCATCACAACACAATTTACGTTAAGCGTTTCATAGCAGGTGTCAAGCACAACCAGATTCGGTTGTATTTCTGCAATGTGTGCGATCTGTTGTTGACTTAGATTGGTTCCGAGCAAAACAACTCCGCCTCGTCTTGATTCCTCCATGACCGAACGGATGTCCCGCTCAAAATACTCGATGTCAACGGCAGAGAACAATAAGGAATATCCACGTGATCTGCACCGTTCTTCAATAAAGTGAATCAATTCCATGAAAAACGGCTGCTTGTAGTAGTGCTCAAGCACAATGCCCGAATTTGTAAATACCAATAACTGCAGGGATCGAACTTCAGTTCGCGCATCAGATCTTAAATTCAGGACATAACCTGTTTCTTTAGCTATTTTCAATATGCGCTCCCGCGTGTCAGGACCAATTCCAGGCTTTCCGCTCAGTGCGAGCGAAACGGATGCTTTGGATACATTTGCCATTCTGGCGATGTCTTCCATTTTCACAATAATTGTTCTCCATTCTTGCTTAAGAAATATCGGCCATTTAACTAGATCTTAACGGTAGACTAGGAAATGTAAACAGTTTAAGTTTACTACTCTCTAAACACTTTCGCAACAAGGACAAGGACCTGATGTTGACTAAACAGTTTATAAAAATTAACTAAATTAGTGTTGACCTGCCAATTTTTACCGTGATATTATACTATTATAGTGAATTATTCACTAAACGATCTATTATTTGTTTAGTTATTGTTTTAGTCTTTTGGAAACTAATTTCTGTCGAGAGGGAAAGGGGATACTGCTCTGAAACCGCTTAAACTGGGTTATGCCCCCACACGCAGGTTTGTGTTCAGTGCCGAAGATGCATACAAATACAAAATGGAAATCCGCGAGCGAATGGACTCGTTTGGACTGCCTTTGGAAATTGTCGACTTGGAAGGAATTAATACGGAAGGACTGCTTTATGATCATCAGATAAACGCCGACCAGATCATTCAACGTTTCCGACAGGAAAACGTCGATGCTGTGTTTTTCCCGCACTGCAATTTTGGTACCGAAGAAACGGTAGCCAGGGTGGCAAAAGCGATTGGAAAACCGGTTTTACTCTGGGGGCCAAGGGATGAAGCGCCGCTTGCAGATGGCATGCGACTGCGCGATACGCAGTGCGGACTATTTGCGACTGGCAAGGTGCTGCGCCGCTTCAATGTTCCGTTTACATACATTACAAACAGCAGGGTGAGCGACCCGACGTTCCAGCGAGGGTTCACTAATTTTGCAGCGGCCGCAAATGTGGTAAAACGGTTTAGCGAACTTCGCATTCTGCAGATTGCACCTCGTCCTGCATCATTCTTGACAATGATTTGCAATGAAGGAGAACTGCTCGAACGGTTTGGAATTGAGCTTTATCCAATTACTTTGGAGGAAATCAGACAAGCAACGACTCAACAGGAGAAGCAAAACAGCAGTGAACTGCAGGAAGCGGTCGATTTCATCAAGGATAGACTGGATACTTCGGAGGTTTCAGACGACGAGATTAAACGGGTAGCCGCACTAAAGGTAGCCATGAGGAATTATGCCGATTCGAATGGGTGTACGGCCATTGCAATCCAATGCTGGTCAGCTTTGCAAGGAGCAATCGGAATCATGCCGTGCCTCGCAAACGCCTTACTCACCGATGAACAACTTCCAGTCACTTGCGAGACAGACATTCATGGTGCGATAACGTCCATTATGGTGCAGGCGGCAGCAGGCAACCAACTGCCGACGTTTTTCGCCGATTTGACCATCCGTCATCCAGATAATCCCAACGCTGAGCTGCTGTTTCACTGTGGCAATTTTCCTGTATCTCTTTCAGTCGAGCACAAGCCCAAGCTGCGCAAACATTTCCTGTTTGACGATCATGCTCCCGGTACAGTGGAAGGCGAGATTCGGGGCGGCTGTCTCACGCTAGCTCGCTTTGATGGGGATCACAACGAGTATTCTCTGTTTCTAGGCCGTGCTCGCGGCACAACGGGGCCATATACGCGTGGTTCTTACGTCTGGGTGGAAGTCAATGATTGGCCGCTGTGGGAAGAAAAGCTGGTGAAAGGACCTTATGTCCACCATACGGTTGGGATCCACGCAGACGTCATTCCCGCATTATATGAAGCGTGTACCTATATTCCCGGCCTCTCGCCTGATCCGGTCGATCCGTCGGAAGCAGAGATACGCGCATGGCTAAGGGGAAGCGATCTCGTATGACTTCCACTCTGGAATTGAAGCGCAAATCGATTCAAATCCGTATGGATGTTCTGCAGTTGATACATGGAGCGCAAACGGGACATACAGGAGGTTCACTGAGCAACAGCGATATTTTGACTGTTCTTTATTACAGTGTCATGCGGCATGACCCGAGCAGGGCGAACTGGCCTGGCCGAGATCGTTTTATCGCCAGCAAAGGACATTCTGTTGAATCGCTTTGGTGTATTTTAGCTGACCTAGGGTATTTTCCCAAAGAAGAATTAAAAACCTACTGTCAGTTTGGCACGCGGTTGATCGGTCATCCAAACAACAAGGTGCCGGGCATCGAGATGAATACGGGTGCACTGGGTCACGGACTGTCAATCTCTGTCGGAATGGCGATGGGTGCAAAAATGAATGGTGAACCGTATCGCGTGTTTTGCTTGATGGGCGATGGTGAACAGGCAGAAGGGTCGATCTGGGAAGCAGCGATGGCAGCTGCTCACTACAAGTTGGATAATCTCATCGGTATTATTGACCGCAACCGCTTGCAAATCAGCGGAGGAACGGAAGACGTCATGGGGCTTGAACCGCTAGGCAGCAAATGGGAAGCGTTTGGCTGGCAGGTGACCCAGGTCGACGGAAATGATATTCCGGGGCTCAGCGATGTTTTACATGCCGTGCCTTTGCAGAGAGGTAAACCCACCCTGATCATTGCTAATACAGTAAAGGGTAAAGGCGTTTCGTTCGCAGAAAACCAGCCAGAGTGGCATCACCATGTGCCAAATGATGTTGAACTTCGGCTTGCACTGGAGCAACTTTCGGCAGAACTGTCTGTGTATAGCGAATAGGATGGGGGGCTCGCAATGAATCAAATACCGAATCGGCAGGTGATCTGTGAAACACTGCTCCGTTTGGCGCGGCTGGACCCTGACATTGTAGTTCTGACCAGTGATTCACGCGGATCTGCTGCCATGGCTCCGTTTGCCCAAGCGCTTCCCGAACAGTTTGTGGAAACAGGGATTGCGGAACAAAATCTGGTCGGAATCGCTGCAGGACTTGCGCACAGCGGGAAAAAGCCTTTTGTCGCATCGCCTGCATGCTTTCTTAGTATGAGGAGCATCGAGCAGGTGAAGGTTGATGTTGCGTACTCGAAGATGAACGTAAAGCTGATTGGCATTAGCGGCGGTGTCAGTTACGGACCACTTGGCATGAGCCATCATTCCCTGCAGGACATTGCGGTGGTCCGCGCCATTCCTAACATGGCTGTCCTGCTGCCAGCCGATCGTCACGAGACGAAGAAAATGATCGAAGCACTTGTCGAATTTGAGGGCGGCGCTTATGTGCGAATCGGCCGAAATCCGGTGCAGGACGTTTATTCGTCGGATGAATACGAGTTCCGCATTGGAAAAGCGATTCAACTGCGCGAAGGTCAGGATCTTACTTTGATTGCAGCAGGTGAAACGGTTCGCATCGCGTTAGATGCCTGCGAACTTCTGACCAGGGATGGCATTTGCTGCCGGGTACTCAATCTGCATACGATCAAGCCGCTTGATGTTGACGCGATTGTAGCGGCAGCCAAAGAGACCGGGCGAATCATCACCTTGGAGGAACATAGCGTTTTCGGTGGTCTGGGTGCTGCGGTGGCTGAAGTCACCTCCAGGTATTGCCCTGTTCCTGTTCACATCCTCGGCATCCCAGATGAGCCGGCAATTGCCGGAAAAACAGCCGAAATCTTCAACTATTACGGGATTTCACCGGAAAATGTGCAGCAAATCGCTCACAGGTTGATGCAAAAACAGGAGATGTACGAATGAGAGCCGGTACAGTACTGTTAACGATTGATCAAAGTACTTCCGGAACCAAAGCGGTTTTGGTCGACCAATCCGGACGAATCGCAGCGCGCAATTGGATCGGGCACCAACAGATTTATCCAAAGGAGGGCTGGGTGGAACACGATCCGCTGGAACTGTACGAAAACGTCAAACAGACGATACGTGACGTGATTCGAGCAGCAGGCGTCGATTTCGCACAGATTGCAGCGATCACGCTGACGAACCAGCGGGAGACTGCCCTCATTTGGGATCGCGTGACAGGATGCCCGATCGCAAATGCCATCGTCTGGCAATGCCGCAGAACCGCAGAGGAATGCGAACGCCTGAAACAGGCTGGATATGCAGAG
>JAQBPP010000145.1 GCA_028287455.1 Bacilli bacterium
GATGGTGCTCAAACTGGAGTTTGATGAATCCATCAACGAATAACTCACAAATCGAGAACCTGCTGCCAAATCGACGGTTCAACAGGAATTCCTAACTGCAGGTTTTCTTGTCTGATTCGCAGCGTTCCTTCGCCCGGGTAACGGATGCTGCCCCCTTGATCTGCCGGTTCTGCTCCGTGCAAATCTGCCACGATTTCTGTGAGTCTGTCATTCAACAAATGCCAATCCGGCAGTTTTTTGAGATCAAACGCAAGGAATACCTGTGAACTTCCAGTCTCAGCCTCTGAATTGCGGCCAATGTCATAGGTCGACTGTCCGCCTGACAGCATCGCCGCGACCAAATCAAGCATTAATGACAAACCAGATCCCTTCCAATACCCAATTGGCAGCGGGCGGCGCGACTCCAGAATCGCTGCCGGGTCACGGGTCAATTCACCTGATTGATCGAAGCCGCCATCTACTGGCAGTTCGTCCCCACGTTGCGAATAGTTTTGCATCTGGCCATAGGAAAACTGGGACATCGCTATATCCAGCACGAGATGGCCTTCGCTGCGCGGGATCGCAATCACCAGTGGATTGTTCCCTACTTTGCTCTCCTTGGAACCCCATGGCGGCATATTGGGCATTGTATTTGTCCAGCATATTCCGATGCAGCCAGCGTCCGCAGCTTGCCACCCGTAAGCGCCCGCTCGCATCCAATGGTTGGTGTTGCGTAAAGCCACGCATCCCATCCCTAGTTCCTGGGCCAATTCAATTGCTCGGTTCATGCTAAAGTGAGCGTTCAGGTTGCCAGGCCCAAACCGTCCATCCCAACTTTCCATTGATCCGAAACCGCTAATTTTCTCTGGTGATTCGTTTACTCGTACATGACCCTCACGGATATAGCGCACAAACAGCGGGAACCGGTTCAATCCATGTGAGTAAACACCGTCACAGCTGGCTTCTGCAAACAGTCTGGCGCATAATGCCGCACGTTCTTGCGTTAACCCATTGGATAACAAAATCCGTTTAAACTCGTTGATCATTTCTGTAAAAGGGACACGAAGCATGCTGAATCCTCCTGCGATTTAAACTTCTGGTGCTGCTTGGACCATTCCCACATTATAGTCCAAAACTGCGGCTAAACGTATGAATATCAATTGGAAGACCGGCATTGCTGCTTTCTATTGCTGCAAACACAAGCAGAAGCGATCTGAAATTGGATTCGATATTCGTCTCCATTTCCCTTCCGCCCGATACCCAGTTGACAAATTCCTGGAGCAAGTAATCGTTTGCCCAGCTGTTTTGTGCGGATGCGTTGCTCCAAGCGGTTTCATATCCGGCACGAACCCCATTTTCAAACTTGAGTGTGAGCAGGGCCTGAGAACTGCCTGTGAAATTCCCCCATTTCGGATTCCACGCATCTGCATAAATGGATGTACACTTGGATCCTGCCAGATTTTCCAATAAGTCTAGGTGGTGCACCGCGCCTTCAATAAACATCGTATTTTCCATACTTGCTTGCCTGGGCTTAAGTCCATCGCGCCGATTCCAATTGAAATTAAAAACGATGTAATCCAGCTTGCCATATGCACCTGATTGCATCAAATCCCGCAGCGTCCAAATGTGCTGCCTGAAACGGTGGGTCATCGTAATCCCCATTTTCTTGCCGGTCGACCTCACCTTCTCCAGTATTCGTAAACTGGATTCCACAGAATCAGAGATCGGCTTCTCGCTCAGCACATCACAGCCGGATTCCAACGCCAAGAGCGCTGCTTCTTCGTGTGTATCGGGAGGAGATGCAATAATGCAGGCATCCGCTGCAACTTTTGCAAAAGCAGTTTTCATATCGAGAAAGCATTTCTGCTCGCTTAACCCTAAATGTTCCTGCGCATTCTTTAAATTGTCCGGATTTACATCAACTGCGCCAACTGGTTCCACAAGTCCTTCCCGAATCGCTTTCGGCAGGGTTTGTGTACACCAGCTCCTGCCCCATCCAGCAGTACCTACCAGGATCACTTTAACAGCCATTGTTTCATCTCCCAAAGAGGATTGCATTTCACTAGGCAACGAGTGACCTTTCCTCTAGTGGAATATTCAAGACTTTGGCTCACTTTCCTTCGCGGGATGAACAAGCTCACTGGAATTTTTCAGTATAAACGGCAAGCTTTTGGCTCCTCGGTTTGGAGTTTACGATCCAAATCCCTGCCAGAACCAGGATAATCCCAATGGTGGTCATCAGCTTCAACGACTCATGCAGGACAAGACAGCCAGAGATCACACCAATGACAGGGACCAACAGGAGTGATATGGATGCTTTGCTTGCTTCCGTTTTCGACAGGATGTGAAACCACAATACAAACGCAAACGAGGAACCCACAATACCTGTAAATAAAATATAAACCAGCGGCATTACGCCCCAGTGTGTGGGTCCGTGTTCAAACAAGGCAGAATACAAAAATAAACCGGCTGCTCCGGCGGCCATCTGCCACGTCGTAAATTGCACGTTATCGACATGTGTTAGTTTCCGTTTAATAATGACATTCGAAATTGCCCATGTTATGCCAGATGAAACTGCCAGGAACAGCGCCCAGACCGAACCATTCAAACGCACATCCATGGCAAACGACAGTCCTAAAATCCCAGCCACAACTCCTAGCAGCTTTCGTGCGGTCAATTTCTCTGCCGGGATCCAGAAATGAGCAAGCAGTGCCAGCCAGAAGGGCATGCTATAGGTGAGCACAGATGTTATCCCTGCACTAATGTAATTGAGCGAGATTTGAATCGCGATATTAAAATAAGTAGTTTGCAGCATACCGCAAACAATGTACCACTTTAAATCTTTTCTGTTAGGCAAAGGCACCCTTCTGTAAAATG
>JAQBPP010000210.1 GCA_028287455.1 Bacilli bacterium
CGTCCTCTCATGGCGTGATCATTGACAGCTTGAACAGTTCTTACTGGGGCCCGAAATACCTGGGAGCAAAACGCATCTAAGAGAAACAACAACGTTCAACTGAAAATTATGATTGAATTTGATCCAAGAAAACACAAATTGTGGATTCTTGGATCTTTTTTCGGCTAACTCACAAAACCGATTCGTTTGTCCAAATCTTCTGTTTCCGGCGCGTCTACATCATATTCCAGCATCGCCAGGATATATGCGCGAGGAATGATAACTTTTCCTTTTATATCAAAAAACTGTCCGGTGTTGTTGTTCAAACGATTTCGTATGGTAATGGGCACTCGTACTTCCTGCACATCCGATTCGATCGTATCCGACCAGGCATAGAGGCGCAGACAAGAGCTGATCTGGAAAGCCGGATCAATGTAGTGAATGTAAAGACTGGCCACATCAGCGTTAATATAGATTTCAGTTACTGTGCGCATGGCAGCTTCTCCTTCATGAGGTTTTGATTGTTAATACTGCTTGTGGTTAGGATTTACAAATTTCTCCTGTTCTATGTTGTCTGCTGCGCCCGATTTCTTTTGTGGAAAATTTGCCAGTCTCATGGAAAAATGTCTATGATAAGAAATAGGAAGAATTGGAATGACGGATGAAGATAACGGTCAAGGGGTGGTCAAGTAACCATGAACGACATATTATTAGTGTTATCGATTGCTTTAAGCGCAGTCACGCTTGTCATCCTTTTTACAAAAAAACCTTCCAATCCTCTTGCTGCACAGCTGCAAAATCAGTTGGCACTTATCGAGAAGGCACAAGATCGCATTGAACAAAATCTCCGCGATGAAATCGCGAAAAACCGAGAGGAATCGCTTAAAGCAGCCAAAATGAGCCGTGAGGAGACGGCAAACTCCTTTAACACACTGTCGCAAGCTTTGTTAACGAATATGGCGGGGATAGCAGGTCAACAGAAAAACTTGTTGGACAGCTTCGCGAAGCAGTTGAACGAATTAACTCAAATGAATGAACAGAAGTTGGAAAAAGTCAGGGATACTGTAGAGAAAAAACTCACTGTTCTGCAAGAGGACAACAGCAAAAAGCTGGAGCAGATGCGCTTAACGGTTGATGAGAAGCTGCATGCCACTTTAGAAAAACGGCTGGGTGAATCATTTAAGCTGGTCAGCGATCGACTGGAACTGGTACATAAGGGCCTTGGAGAAATGCAGACACTTGCTGCCGGCGTTGGTGATTTGAAGAAAGTTCTCACCAATGTTAAAACAAGAGGTACACTCGGAGAAATTCAATTGGAGAACCTCCTCGAACAAACGTTAACAGTCGATCAGTATGAGAAAAACGTTGCGACGATCAAGGGGAGCAGTGAACGGGTAGAATTTGCAATTAAATTGCCGGGCAAAGAGGATCTGAACGAACACGTCTTGCTGCCGATTGACTCGAAGTTTCCACTGGAAGACTACCAACGGTTGCTTGAGGCACAGGAGGCTGGCGATCTACAAGCGGCGCAAGAAGCCGCAAAACTGTTGGAATCAAAAATTAAGCTGGCAGCCAAAACTATTCAGGAAAAATACGTTCATCCGCCAGACACCACTGACTTTGCCATCTTGTTTCTGCCGATTGAAGGTCTGTTTGCTGAAGTGTTGCGCCGATCCGGTTTGTGGGATACGCTGCAAAGAGAGTATCGGGTGATTATTACCGGACCCACCACGATCACTGCGCTGCTCAGCAGTTTACAAATGGGCTTTCGAACGCTGGCGATTCAGAAGCGCTCCAGTGAAGTCTGGCAGTTGTTAGGCGCAGTCAAAACGGAATTTGGCCGGTTCGGGACAATTCTTGAAAAAACGCAAAAGAAACTGCTGGAAGCAAGCAATACAATCGACGACGCGTCCAGGCGTTCGCGCGCAATTGAACGGAAGCTTCGATCCGTCCAGGAACTGCCGGCATCTGAATCTAACCAACTTTTGCCAGAATTGGATGAAGTTCTGGATTTAGAGGAAGTTGTGGAATAGACTACTTGATAATTTATGTATATTTTTTTTGTTCTAAGAATTTTATAAGATTACAGGTATACTATGAGTATCAATTGTTTGTTTTGCTAGATAGATAAGCAGACGCACCTGCGCCAAGCATTCAGGAGGAAACCGATATGAACATTCTTGTAGCGGGTGGAGATGGCTTTTGCGGTTGGCCGACCGCGCTTTATTTATCCAATCAGGGGCATGAAGTGTCAATTGTGGATAAACTGATCAGACGAAACTGGGATGAGGAGCTTGGCTCGAACTCACTCACGCCGATAGCGACGCTGGATGAGCGGGTAAATCGATGGAAGACAATTACGGGTAAAACGATTCGGACATTCCAAGGGGATTTATGCGATTACGCGTTTTTAAGTGATGTAATAAAACAGACACTGCCCGATGTATTTGTACATTTTGCCGAGCAGCGGTCTGCTCCCTATTCGATGATGGATCGGGAACATGCTGTTTTTACACAGGTCAATAATGTGGTCGGGACATTAAATGTAATTTATGCTGTTAAAGAAATTGTTCCGGACTGCCATATAATTAAATTGGGCACGATGGGAGAATACGGTACCCCAAATATCGATATTGAAGAGGGCTTTTTGAACGTTCGTCATAATGGGCGCGAAGATGTCCTGCCTTTTCCGAAACAGCCTGGCTCGATGTACCATCTATCCAAGGTTCATGACAGCCATAACTTGATGTTTGCTTGCCGGGTTTGGGGCCTGCGGGTCACTGATTTAAATCAGGGTGTCGTGTATGGCCTGCATACTAATGAGACATTACTGGATCCGATTCTGGTCAATCGACTTGATTATGACGGAGTATTTGGCACTGCGCTGAATCGATTTCTGATCCAGGCAGCGATTGGTCATGACATTACGGTGTATGGAGAAGGCGGACAAACCCGCGGTTTCCTAAATCTTGTGGATACTGTACGCTGTATCGAAATTGCAGCGAACAATCCGGCCGATCATGGTGAATTTCGTGTTTTCAACCAGTTTACTGAAGAGTTCTCAGTCAATGATCTGGCAGCCAAAGCACAAAAAATAGCTCAAAATGAAGGTTATGAAGCGAACATTGTACATCTGGAAAATCCACGAGTAGAGAAGGAACAACATTACTATCATGCGGCACATACAAAATTGGTCGATCTTGGTCTGTCACCGAATTTATTAACGGACGACGTGCTGCGTACTATTTTTCAAACAGTGGTTCAGTTTAAGTCTCGTGTTTTACACCAAAATGTCCTGCCTAAAATCAAGTGGTAAGCCAAGGAGTCTGCTGCCTGAGTGATGAAGATTGCCATTGTTACAGAAACTTTCTTGCCATCTACGGATGGCATAGTGACCAGGCTCTGTGCAACCATTCAATATCTGATCAAACATGGGCACAAAATACTGGTCATTGCGCCCGAATTAGGCGTGTCAGAATTTGAGGGAGCGATCGTCAAAGGGGTTCCTGCTCGCGCCTTTTTTTTGTATCCACAAAAGAAATTGTCATTTCCTAATCGTCTGGTCGGACAATACCTGCGAGATTTCGGGCCCGATCTTGTCCATGTTGTGAATCCTGCTGTGTTAGGTGCAGCAGGCATTTTCTATGGGGCAAAAGGGAAGTGGCCCATGGTGGCCTCCTACCATACGAAAATTCCTGAATATGCTGATTTCTATCATGTGCCTTTCATGAAGCCCGCATTATGGTGGTATTTGCGGACCTTGCATAATCGCGCAGATTTGAATTTGTGCACTTCTCAAACGATGCATAGCGAATTGCTAGCTCATGGATTTCACAACGTTCAAGTGTGGTCGCGTGGTGTGGATACAGCCAGGTTTGGACCGTACTATCGAACCAATGCGATGCGCAGCCGGCTCACGAACGGACAAGCAGATAAGAAGCTGCTGTTGTATGTCGGGCGCATGGCAGCTGAAAAAGGGATTCAGCACATTCGGCAAGTGCTGGAAGCAACCGATGATTTTTGTTTGGCATTAGTCGGGGATGGTCCTTATCGCAGTGTCCTGGAAGAGCATTTCCAAGGGACCGATACAGTCTTTACCGGGTACTTGCATGGAGACGAGTTGGCCTCAGCCTATGCGTCAGCCGATATCTTCGTATTTCCATCCACGACGGAAACATTGGGCCTGGTTTTGCTGGAAGCTATGGCTTCAGGACTTGCAGTAGTTGCGGCGCGCAGTGGGCCGACCTGTGAACAAATCGCCGATCAGACAACAGGTATTTTATTTGATCCTGCTGATCCAGCAGGGTTAGTTAACTCAGTCTTGCAGCTAAACGATGATGAACTTCGGATTCGGATTGGGAAAACAGCTTATGAATCAGCCGGCGAGTTCAGTTGGGAAGGTCCTTCTCAGCAATTGTTGGAGTATTATTTGCAGGTATTTCATAGCAA
>JAQBPP010000256.1 GCA_028287455.1 Bacilli bacterium
ATAAGGCAAGTGGGCTGATGCAGTCTTTAGGAATTGCACGCCTGGAGGGGTGAACTTGGGACAGGTATGGGTAAAGCAAGGGGAGAACGCGAGTTGGCAGGACAGTGCGCAGGCGGCCATTTCTCTGCAGGACAGAGGCTTCCAATACGGAGATGGTCTGTTTGAAACGATACGTGTTCATAACGGCAACCCTCGGTTTGCAGAGCAGCATTTGGCGAGGCTTGCGGCAAGTCAGCAAGCGCTTGGATTTCGGCTTGACACAAACGAGATCGATCAGCTGCTGCCCTTCATTTTCGAAGCTGTACGGCGCAATCATGTCACCCAGGATGGCATTGTTAAACTGATCGTGACCCGAGGTTCCGGCAACCGTGGATTCGCTCCTCCGGATCCTGGTGTACCTACGATTGTTTTGCAGGCCACCAGTTATCAGCCACTGGCTGATGAGGTTTACCAAAGGGGACTGACAGCGATCGTTTGTTCAGACGTGGTCTTTTCGAAATCGCGGACTGTCCAGCATAAAACATTATCGTGTCTGGACAAAATAATCGCCCGTGGGCAAGCGCAAGATGCGGGAGCGGATGAGGCGATTCTGGTGAATGAACAGGGACAGGTAACCGAAACAACTTCAGCCAACCTGTTTTGCTGTCTTGACGAGGAGGTAAGAACTTCACCAGTTTCCTGCGGTCTATTGCCTGGGATTGCCAGACAGAATGTCATCAGGCAGCTGCACAATCTCGGGTATCGTTTTGCGGAAACGCCGCTGCTGATTGACGATTTGAAGCAGGCAAAAGAGGTGTGGTTAACAAACTCTGCACTTGGAGTCATCAGGCTTAATCGTATCCAAAACATAGGTGAATATAAGATTAGCTGTGTTTATGACATTATCAGACAGGCCTATTGGGACGACAAGGGGTACAAAGGAGATTGTATCTGTTGAAATCGGTTCGCATAAACTATTTTCAGCAGGTGAAGTTAGCCTGATAAGAAGTTCACTGGTGTTCTTGAGCAGCAGAATAGGTTAAAATGAGTACGACTATAATCTTTTATTGCACTAAGGTGGGAGAAGTATTCCATGGCAATTTACCAGATTTTAATTGCTCCAAATCCTCTATTAAATCAAACCGCGAAACCGGTTAAGGAAATTACGCCTTCCATCGTCAAACTGCTCACCAATATGGCGGAGACGATGTACGATGCGAGTGGAATAGGATTGGCAGCACCTCAAGTAGGGATCCTTAAGCGGGTCATTGTGGTTGATGTGGAAAGCGAGTTAATTGAGATGGTTAATCCAGAGATCACATTTGCTGAGGGGGAAGAGCTGGCAGCAGACGGCTGTTTAAGCATTCCGGGCATCGGCGGCGAAACGATGCGAGCCAAACGCGTCATTGTTCAAGGCTGGAATCGTCATGGTGAAACGATCGAGGTAGACGCGACTGGACGGCTCTCTCACTGTTTTCAGCATGAAATTGATCATCTGAATGGCATTTTATTTACACAAAAAGCAGTGCGCACCTTTCCTTTACAAAGCGACTCTATTCGGAAAGCCTAAGGAATCACAGGCACTTTATAGGTAAATCCTTCTTTAATATTCACTGTACCGTTTAAGGCGCGGAACCTCGACAATGCTTCTTCCATATCAACCCCATTCACATTGACTGATTGAATTAACGACCATGCGGATGCGCCTGCCTGTGCGTGCACGCTTGTATAGCCGCTGGCAGTCGGCCCGCTAGCTCCAGAGGCCGCGGCTGATGCAGCGCTCGCCGGAACACCAGCCAGTGTCAAATGTGGAAGTACAAGTAAACTGATGATTACTGCGAGGAGAAGAGTAACTCCCGAGTACTCTCTGAATGTTTGCTCGTGGAGGGCTTGTCTCTTTTTTGCACGCTTGGCGGATGCAGGATATTTTTTCAGAGATGGACGCAATTGTTTCAGTTCTTTTAGCTGATATTTGGACATATCCACTCACCTCGCTACAGTCTATGCGAGTGGGACAAGTCTATGACACCCCTAGACCAATTTCATTGCTTTTGCCCCAATTAAGGCGAACAATCCCAAGTAGTCAAATGAAATGGGAATTGGTACAATGGGAACCACATACTACTAGAATATGTACTACCACTGATTTGGCAGAGAAGGTGACCTGAGGAGTGGGTGACAAGATGGACAGGATCTGCGTATACGACACAACTCTTCGCGATGGAACGCAAGGTGAAGGGATTAGTTTGACCGTTCAGGATAAAATCAAAATCGCGAGACAACTGGATCGCTTGGGCGTAGATTATATTGAAGCAGGTTGGCCCGGCTCTAATCCCAAGGATATGGAGTTCTTCCTACAAGCCAAACAGTTGAAGCTGGCGCATGCGAAAATTGTGGCCTTTGGCAGTACACGCCGGGTTGGGACGTCGGCGAATGAAGACAGCAATTTACAATCGCTGCTGGACAGCAACGTTGACATTGTCACCATCTTTGGAAAAACATGGGATTTTCAAGTGACAGAAGCATTGCGAACCGATCTGGATACGAACTTGCAAATGATTCAAGAGTCGATTTCCTTCCTGGTAAGTCGGGGATTGCGTGTGTTCTTCGATGCAGAACATTTTTTTGACGGGTATCGTTCGAATCCGACTTATGCGCTCAATTGTCTGCAAGCTGCAAACAATGCCGGGGCAGAGTGCCTAATCCTTTGCGATACAAATGGCGGATTGCTCCCATTTGAGATAGAAGGAATTGTACGCCATGCGGTGTCTCTTTATGGGAACAAAGTTGGCATTCATACACACAACGATGGCGAACTTGGCGTGGCCAATACGCTCGCCGCTGTACAGGCGGGCGCTGCTCAAGTGCAGGGCACTGTGAACGGCTGGGGCGAGCGCAGCGGAAACGCCAATCTTTGCTCA
The DNA here is from genome assembly GCA_028287455.1 of Bacilli bacterium. Lineage (GTDB taxonomy): Bacteria > Bacillota > Bacilli > Tumebacillales > JAQBPP01 > JAQBPP01. Next base: position 2,901 of record JAQBPP010000256.1, read on the forward strand.
ATTTTGCCAAACTTGATCCTGAAAATGAACCTTCAGTGTTTAAACGGGAGAGAGAGTCTCACCGCGCTCACCGAAATTGCACATTATGTGAACGAAATCGGAAATGTCATTCCGAATTTATCTCAGCCGTTTGTAGGCGGCAGCGCGTTCGCTCACAAAGCTGGGATGCACGTGAATGCAATTGCCAAAAATGCCAGAACCTACGAACATATCGCGCCCGAAGAGGTCGGCAACCAGCGCCGTATTCTGATTTCTGAGTTGGCCGCGGGGGACAACGTGGTTTATAAGGCGCAGGCACTTGGATTTGAAGTGAATCGCCAATCTCCGGAAATGCGTCAGGTGCTCACGGAAATCAAGGATCTGGAATACCAGGGCTACCAATTTGAAGGCGCAGAGGCTTCTTTTGAACTGAGATTGCATAAAACATTCGGCAAGGTTCCTGCCTTTTTCGAATTAGTCGGTTATCGGGTGACCAGTTTTTGTTCAGCCGGTGATGAACCTGTTTCGGAAGCAGTGATCAAGTTAAAAGTAGGACATGAAGAAGTGCATACGGCGGCGGAAGGGCATGGGCCTGTCAATGCATTGGATCATGCGCTGCGCAAAGCGCTGACGCCTTTTTATCCCTGCCTGGAATCAATTCAATTAGTGGATTACAAAGTGCGTGTGCTTGACGGAAAAGATGGCACTTCTGCAAAAGTCAGGGTCTTAATGGAGCATTCCAATAAAGAGCGTGAATGGACTACAGTAGGGGTTTCGGAGAATATTCTCGAAGCAAGCTGGGAGGCTCTCGTCGACGCGATTTATTTCCTCTTGCTCTCTAAACAGGACGATCAGCAATTGCAGACAGCCAATTAAGATTTCCTGGCAGTAACTTCTGGGAATTGCTGGACATTCTTGTTTTGGTGCAAATGACACAAAACCAACAATGCGACGAGCGCGCTTGTTGGTTTTTCTTATTTTTAAAGAAAGTTTAAACTTTCTTTACCTTAAGCAGCGGAAAAAACATGCGTTCCTTTCGACGTGAGTTTTGCCAGCAATCGGAGCGAGAAAGGAAGCATGTTTTTTCCTAGAAAGGAACGCATGTTTTTTCTTAT
>JAQBPP010000289.1 GCA_028287455.1 Bacilli bacterium
TAATGCAGTGCCCAGCGCCAAATCTGCTGCCGGCACGCTAACTATTGTCACTGCTGCTTCAGCAGTAGCGATTGAAGCGCAAACGCCGAATAAGGACCAAAACACGTACAATGTTCCTTACAATACGGAAGCAGGACCGTTTACCCTGCTACTAGTGGATGCAGCTGGGAATCCAACCGTTTATCCTGGACCCATTCTACTGACAGCCGCCCAGGTGGCGCAGTTAATCAGTCCTAATGCAGCCGGAATAAACGGATTGCGATTGTCACTGGCTGGGGCTGATCTGCAGATGGTGACGATCCCGGCAGGCACCAGCAGCCTGGCTGTTTATGTAGCCGCAGCGAGCGGCAGCTACACGCCAGCTGCACCTCGCCTGCTTGCGAGCATACTGCCGACAGTTGCGATTAATGACCCCGGCGCGCTGGGAGATGCATCAGTCACGAGCGGTTTTTCGGTTACAGGTTCAGCCGCTTCGCCGCAGTCAGGCGACAGTCTGAACAATGTCACAGTGACTATGACCGACACGAATGGAACCAGTATCAATGGAGCGGTTACCGGCACAAGCAGTTGGTCGGCCTACTTCTCAGCCGCCGATGTGGCGAGGCTGTCTGATAGCACGGTTACAGTCACTGCCGGAGCTTCCACGCTGCTTGGCAACAGCGCGCCTCGCGCGACTGTCACTGAACCGAAATCCACTCAGCTGCCAGTGCTGGTTTCGGCAGTGACTACAAGCGCTAACACAGTAGCGCTTACGTACAGCAAACCGCTTGCTCCTGCGAGCTTCCTGGCAGGCGCGGCAAATGGATTCAGTTTGAACGATGGCGGCACCCTGCTTCCGGTAACGGCAGCGTTGTCAGCAGCTGATTCATCGAATAAAACAGTCATACTGACTTTGCCAGTTCCATTTACTATTGCACATGGGGACAGCATCACGGTATCTTATGTACAGGGTAATGGTGCAGCAGTCGCGAGTGCAGTGGGAAATCTTGTAATGGGTGTCTCAAACCAGTTCGTGTTGAACGGCAACTAGAGCGGCGGCTGCACCTTTCTCAGTGAAGAAGCTTGGGGAAGCGGGTGAGCCAGATGATGAATTTCCGGAGTTTGCAGCTGCGGCTGTTTGGCTATCTGCTGTTAACCGGCTGCATCCCGTTTCTTCTCGTGTCGATTTTATCTGTGATGCAAAACAACCACCAGTTAAATCGCGATACCCAGGATCGGCTGCAGAGCAGTATTAAACTGTTTGCTCTGCAGCTCAATGATGCCATTTATCATGTAGACTCGCTTTATTATGAAATTCAACACTCGCCACTGGCCGACGGTGTTCACTTGGATGAAATCGCGCAAGACAGCAGCGAACAGTTGGCCACCGATCCTTTAAAACAACAGCTTGTTGAACTGCAGAAACAATCTCCCTATATTACTGGTATTCATTTACTGCTGACCGGTGGGAATGCATTGTCAAGCAGTCCGTCGCAGCTGCCTGTGCCCAATCCGTTTCTGCTCGGTTCCTTGCCTACCCGCGACAGCAAGTGGGTATCGCGGGATAGTCAAATTGGCGCATCCGAAACACAGTCCTCGCTGCCCCCTGCCCGTATTCTGAGCAAAGTAGGCATGATTTTCTCCGCGGAGGGAGCAGAGAAGGCCACCTTGTGGATTGACTTTGACGTCAGCAGGTTTAGTGCGGATGCCTTGTCTGCGCTCGATTTACCTGGGGCGCTGCTGGCTGTCAAAACGCAAGACAGTTTATGGAATTATCCGGTACAAACGGTGGATAAAGATGCAGAGTGGCTGCCCGCGATTACAGATAATCCTGATCTGCCCAAGACTGGCATCATTGCTGGGCATCTTTATCAAACGGCACAGCTAACGAATACGGGCTGGCAAGCTTTTCTGCTCTGTGATCAGCAGTCGACGACCGCTAACGGATGGGTAGTTTTCCTTGTGCTGATCTTCCTGGTTGCCCTGTTTACTGCGGTGGTTCTCTCCTTCTTGATGTCCAAACGCATTGTACGCCCCTTGAACAATCTGAGTCTTTTGATGCGTCGAGCTGGTGAGGGAGATCTTAAGGCTTATTCTGTCATTAACGGGAGCAGTGAAATTCAGGCGCTCGGCAGCAGTTATAACCAGATGATCAATCAGTTGGAAAACCTGATCAAACAAGTGAAAAGCGAAGAGCAGTTAAAAAAGGAAGCGGAAATAGAGGCGCTGCAGTATCAATTGAATCCACATTTCTTGTATAACACTTTAAATACAATTAAATGGGTGTCCAAGCTGCATAAAACCCCGAAAATTTCAGAAATTGTCAGTTCCCTGGTGAGGCTGCTGCAAGCAAGTCTTGGGAAACGGGGAGAGTTTATCCCGTTGGCCGAGGAAATCGGTCTGGTGCGGGATTACCTTGATATTCAGATGTTTCGCTTCGGCGATCAAATACAAATCCACTACGACATTTCAGGGTCTGCCGAGCTCTGCCTGGTGCCGCACATGATTCTGCAGCCGCTGGTCGAGAATGCGCTGTTTCATGGGTTGGAACCGGCTTCCGCACAAGGTCAGTTATGGATCAGAGCCCGTGTGGATGAGGAAATCCTGGTCTGTGAAGTTGAGGATAACGGGGTTGGCATGGATCATCCACAGACCGATTGGCACAGCAAGCAAAAATACAGTGGCATTGGTTTGCAGCATGTGAAAGAACGCATTCAACTTTATTACGGTTCTTCTTATGGACTGCGTGTGTGGAGCGCACCTGGGGAAGGAACCCGGGTGATTTTGATTCTGCCCGTCCAGTTTGAGGAAAGGTGGATGAAGTTCGATGAAAGTACTGATCGTGGATGATGAACCGATCATGCGGGTCGGGTTTCGAACGTTGGTCGCCTGGCAGGACAACGGCTTTGAATTAATCGGCGAAGCAGGCAGCGGCCACGAGGCCTTGCAAATTCTCGAACGTGAGCCGGTGGACATTTTAGTGACAGATATCTTGATGCCTCAAATGGACGGCCTGGAATTAATGCGCCAGGCGCTGCAAAAGTGGCCCGACCTAAGAGTCGTAGTCATCAGCTGTCTGGATGGGTTTGAAAGTGTCAAAGAAGCAATGAAATTGGGCGCGGATGATTATTTTTTGAAGCCGACGATGGAAACGGAGGATCTCATTGAGGTTTTAAAACAGATTCGATTGGATGTTGAACAGGCGAAGGCTCAGAAGAAACAGTTGGACGAGTTGTACGCACATGCTCAGGCGGGGAAAACCTGGAAGCGTTCATCTTCTTTGCGCGGATGGTTGCAGGGAATCAGCAGTTTAGCAGCAGACGAACGGAACGAATTGGAGCGATTTGCGCCGTTTTATCAATTGGTGATTCTCGCCTTTGATGAGTTGGTTCAAACACTGCCGCATGAGCAGGTGAAAGCGATTCAGGAGCTGTACCGCACTTATGAACGGGACTCTGAGATCTATTGGATCCCCATGGATGCCGCGCACAGCGTAATCCTGCTGCCGGCGGCAGATCCTGTGTCTGCCAAAGCTGTCACCGCGTCAGCTGCTGCTCGCATCAAGAAACTCAGCCAGGATTTGTTGCATACCGCAACTGTTTCAGTAAGTGTTTACATAAGTGATACCGAGAGTCTGCAAGCGCTGCCTTCCGAGTACAAAGCAGGCTGCAGCTTGTTAGAGTCCAGGTTCTACTTAGGCGGAGGCAAGATTTTTAAATCAGGTGATTCACTGCCGTTTGAGTCAGACACCGCTTTATGGTGGACGACTGCCAATCGGGAGGTGCTGCTTGAGGCAGTGCATACCGAAAACCGCAGCCTGACGCTAAACATCGTAGAGCGTTGGTGCGAATCTACCTCGCGGCGTCATCCAGAGCCCCAACGCGTATATGACGAGACCTATGGGCTATTGAACCTGATGATGGGAGCCTCTGCAGGTCATATGGCGAACAGTCCCAAGGTGCAAGCGTACTTCAGCTACGAAAAAATTGAATCTTTTCTTAGCTGGGGCTCTTTGAAAGCCTGGCTTTTCACAGTCATTGAGGACTTCTTTAGCCAGCAGATGCTGGCTGTTTCGATCGGTGAAAACACTTCGAATCCTTTTATACGACGTGCGCTTCGTTATATGCTGCAGAACTATTCCTCAAATCTTTCCCTGCAGGACATTGCAGATTATGTGAAACTTAGCCGCAGTTATCTGAGCGACTTGTTCAGCAAAGAAACTGGTGAAACAGTGTCGCAGGTGCTCACGCAAATTCGGATCGAGAAAGCCAAACGGCTGTTGGAATTGCAGAACTCTCACACTTATGAAGTAGCTGAAAAAGTAGGATTTGTCGATGCCAAGCACTTCAGTAAAGTGTTTAAGCGTTATACAGGATTGTCGCCTCGTGAGTATCGTGAATCTATTGATCGAAACGATAAACACCAAATCGAATAGATTGCTCATCGACTTCATTTATGAAAAGGGATACATTTCGAGTATAAGCAGTTTTTCAGGAACAGGGAGGTTTCTTCTTTGTTATGAAATGCATTTTAAGTGCAGTCAATATCAAACGGGTGTTTGGGCACGGAGAAGGAGCAGTCCATGCACTGAAAGGCGCCAATCTGGAAATTCCACAGAATCGTTTAGTTGCCTTGAGAGGAAGATCCGGTTCCGGTAAAACGACACTGATTAATTTGCTGGGTGCACTGGATCGACCGACCGAAGGGGAAATCTATTTCAACGGCATGGAACTCAGTAAATTATCGGAGAATACACGCAACGAATTGCGCCGTCGGCGAATGGGATTTGTGTTTCAGTCGTTTGCGTTAGTCCCGCTCATGTCCGCACAAGAAAATGTGGAATTTGGGCTGAGAATTGCCGGAGTGCCGCAGAAGGAATGGACGACCCGCGCGCTTGAAGCGCTTGAATTTGTGGGAATGGCAAAACGAGCCAAACATCGTCCATTTGAGATGTCTGGCGGAGAGCAGCAGCGCTGTGCCATTGCGAGGGCCATTGCACACCGGCCTACCTTGCTGCTGGCGGACGAGCCGACTGCAGAATTGGACAGCAAGATGGGCTTTCAGGTGATGAAAGTTTTTAAGGAACTTGTGCGGACGAAGGAAGTCACCATTGTGATGACGACACATGACCCGGCCATCATGGAACTGGCGGATGATGTCTACCTCTTGGAAGACGGCCAAATCGTAGAAGAATAACAAATCTGTCAGTAAACGATGGCATGGCGCTGTAATCGCAATATGACTTTAGGAGTGTGAACCGGGTTGAAGAAACTAGCCGCATTGGGGCTCTTGGCGCTGACTGCCATGGTCAGCTGCCCAGCTTTTGCAGATACTCCTGCGCAGCCAGCCCTATTTGGTACAGATGTACAGCGAACCCACAACACAATGATTCATGAGAGCTTCAGTTGGTCTTCGATGGCCAACGTCCTCACAGCAACTACAACAGATGGCAGCAACAGTACATTCAATCTTGGCGGTGGAGCGGGCACGGCCATTGCGGGGGCGAATATCCTCGTGTTTCCGGTGTCGAAATCTGCCAGCCTCGATCCATCAGTAACGGGCTATCTCACAGCTTATGATCTGAGCAATTGGGCAAACGGTGCAGATGGGTACTTGCCGAAACTGAAGTGGGCAGTATCCCTGCCGGGAGTTTCCAGCTCCAGCCCAGTGATCGCAAACGGTAATGTCTATTTGGCAGCCGGAGATACCCTTTATCAATTCGATCTGCTCACCGGTCAAAACACGATTCCCAGAAAAATGCGCAATCTTTATGCGGATGTCCCGAAATCGGGTGCCCTGCAAAACCAGGTCTCTTCACATCCTCTTTATTTAACTGCAGCACAGCAAGGCACTTCATCAGACTCCATTTGGGTATCTTCTCGCAACGGTTGGCTGTTTGCCATTGATCCGGCAACGCTTAGCCAGCAAGCGGCTATTTCGCTCGGAACACGGATGGATGCTTCGCCAAGCCTTGTGACCGATACGGCGGGACATCCGTATATCGCTGTGGCCACAGCTTGGGACGGCAGCAATTCCGGCGGCGTTGGTACAGTCTACCTGATTGATCCTCGCACTGATCAGGTGGCGGCATCGATTTCATCCCCGATCTATTCCAAAAGCGGAGCCGTTTTGACAGCGCCAATCGCCACCTCCCAGGGGGTTTTTGCCTGGAACGATATGGCCGGTGATGTGTTTGTAGATCAATTCGCTCCAGACCATTCCATTCTGCAAAAAGGAATCTGGATGGGTGCCGGGGGCAGCGGGCAGATGGCCGGCAATGAGGCCGGCTATTCCTACCAGACCGGGCAATACATTCTGGGCATGAGCAGCGAGCCCGCAGCAGTACTCGTGGATGTGAACCATTCAGACAGCATTCCTGTCAGCATCGCACTAAGCGGCAGCGCCACATCAGCACCGGTGATCTCAAATGACAACATCTATATTGGCGACAGTAACGGCAATGTCGATGTCATCGCGAATACACCGAATGCAACACTGGAAAATGCGCCGCAGATTAAGACCAGTTCGTCGCAAACAACTGGTATTGCCAACCCGGTCACGGTTGCCGAATACATGCTTGGAGCACAGAACAATCCCGCACAGTCAGTGCCCACTTTGACGATCAATGCCAGTGACGGCTTGCACATCTGGCAATCGGTCAACCAATCCGGGACAGCCTTCGCCGATGTCTTCCAATCGAAGTATGTGAATCCGGGTGATTTGGTCGATGGCAGAATTTTGCAGCAATCACCGTATGTGGTGGTGTCGGCCGCCGGAAGCACATCCTCCAATCTGCTTAGCGTGCTGGAGTATGTCGGGCAAGGAGCAAATAAAACTGGCGCGTGGGTGACCTACTGGAAATCGGAACAAGTCAATAAAACAACTGGCAATGTAGTGTCGATTCTGGGGAATGCGTTAGCGGAATATCCCGTGCAGCTTTATCCTAAACTGCTGCCGCCTGCTGATGGTCAGGGATGGGGCTTCGGTTATTTGGATCCTGCAAACCCAGTCTGGGCAACAGGTTCCGGACTCAATGTCACACCGGTTCCTGGTTGGAATCCCACTGTGGTTTCCCCGCCGGTCAGCGGTTTTGCCGATGTGCCTGACACAGATAGGAACGTTCCTTATATCACAGATCTGTACCAAAAATACATGATAAACGGCACCGGAAATGGGAATTTCTCACCCAATGCTCCACTGACTCGTGAACAATTTGCCAAAATGGCCGTTCTTGCTTTTCAAGTGCCTTTAACCGCGTTGTCTGCCATGCCATTTACCGATGTACAGGATGATTGGGCAGGGCCCTATGTGGCCTCTGCCTATGCAGCCAAAATTACCAAAGGCACGGATATCACGACGTTTAGTCCGCTCGACTCGGTTACGCGTGAGCAGGCAGCTGCGATGGTCTGGCGGTATATCTCTGTAAATGGGGTTGCCAAAGCAAGCGGGGCCAGCAGCTATGACGCAACTGATGCCGACAGCTGGGCGGTCGACGCTGTTCAGAATGTGATGGCCCTTGGTCTGCGGGCAGAAGGCGCCGTACACGTGAGCTTCGGACCGCAGAATGTGATGACGCGCGGCGATGCTGCCGCTTTGATCGACCTGGCCATGCAGCAGCTGGCCAGTGCACAATCGGCCAGCCATTAAACAGCTCTCATCACCACCGGATCAAATAGGAAAGGAAGAATAGCGTGGTACAGATGAAAAAGTGGATCGTTGTCGCCCTGGCTGTACTTTCATCCTTGACGACTGCGACCAGTCTCGCGGATACAGGCAGCGGCGCAGGCTCAACAGATGTGTTTTTCTCACCCAATTTCTATCCTGCGGATCTGACGAACGGGCACGTGCTGCAGTCCAGTCCTTATGTAGTGGTGTCTGCTGAGGATCCTGCCAGCTCCGATGCCATTCCTTACATTTCGGTAATGGAATATGTCGGTCAATTTCAAAGTCGATATACCGGGCAAATGACGGTGTGGAAGGAAGAAATCGTGGAGAAAAACTCGGGAGACGTCATCAATATCTTGCCCAGCGTCACGATGTACTCCCCCAGCATTTATCCACAGCTGGCAGCGCCAGGGGATGGCCAAGGGTACAACTTCACCAGCACGGGTGATTCGAATCCGGTGAAAAATCCAGCATGGGCGACTGGCACCGGCACGAATGTCACACCTGTGCCAAACTGGAATCCAACTGTTCCCACAACCGCGAGCGGATTTGCCGATGTATCGGAAAACAATCCGTATAGTCCCTTTATCACTGATTTACATAACAAAGGTAAAATTGACGGCTACGGCGATGGCAACTTTGGCCCGAATGATGGGCTGCTGCGGGATCAGTTTGTGAAGATGTTTGTAGCAGCGCTGGGGGTACCCGCTGCCAGTGGGCCGGCCCCCTGGCAGGATCTGCCGCAGTGGGATGTTCCATATGCGCAGGCGGCTTTTGCGGCAGGTGCGATCCGTGGATATTCGCCTACCCAATTTGGCGCGGAGGACCCCATTACCCGGGAACAAGCGGCAGCGGTTGTTTGGCGCTGGCTGTCCAGCAAAGGGGTGCAATCCGCGTCTGGCTATGACTGGGCGATCTCAGATGTCAGCCCGGAATTCAGCGATGATGTGCGCAACATATTGACGCACCACTTGTTTGGCCCGCAAGATTTTGACAGTCATGGGTATCATCCGCAGCGGCCCATGACGAGGCAGGAAGCGGCCGCTTTGTTTGATCAAGCCATGCAGCTGCAGAACCAAACCTTGCAGCAGTTAAACCAGTCGAGATGACATTTCGGAGGTGTTTTTGAGTCATGACCATGCACGAGAAGATCGACCCATTCGATCCGAACAGGAAAACAGGTGCCTCGCGCCTACCCTCCGGAAAACTGCTGCTTGCCTGCACGGCTGCAGTTCTGCTTTTGCCGGGATGTTCCTTTTCTTTATTGCCAAAGGAGGAACAGATTATCGCACCGCCTTTGGTGCAGCCAGCCCCGCCACAATACAGTACGGCGAAAGTCGTTAAAAAGACGATCATACAAAGCGTGCACGGAACTGCGAATTTCATCGCGGTAGGCCAGGTGAATTTAAGCTTCAAAAATCCGCCGCCGGGCGGCCGCATTTCGGCCATTAACGCGAAATCCACTGACCATGTCAAACAGGGCGATGTATTGGTTCAGCTGGATCCGGGCGATCTAAATTACAGCTTGCAAGTGGCTCAGCTTGGCTTGCAGTCTGATCAGTTAACCCTAAACGCAACGCTGCAAAAAGCCGATGCGACAGCTATTGAACAAGCCAAGATCAAAATTCAAACAGACCAATTAAACATCAACAAAATTCAGCAGCAAATCACCAATTGCAACCTGGTGTCTCCGATGGATGGAGTAGTGCTGAATATTACCACTAAAAATATCGGCGATGCCGTAAGCGCTTATGAAAACGTCGCAACTGTTGTTGATCCAGCCAAACTGCAGCTGATTTATACGGCTGCCAGTGCGGATGCCATTGGAAGTGTCGATATTGGCATGTCGGTGACAGTCAACTATAAAGGGCAATCCTTGCAGGGACAGGTTATCCAGACCCCGCGCAGTATCTCGACTTCACAGGCGACACCTCAGCAGCCGAATAGTCAGAATCTGTATAGCAAGAGTGTGATCATCTCGATCGATAAGGTGCCAAACGGAGCTAAAATCGGGGACACCGCTGACATTCAGATCATCTTGCAGCAAAAGGACAATGCACTCGTGATCCCAATTGATGCGCTAGGATCTTACTTGGGCAACTCGTTTGTACAGACGTTGACAGGCGAAAGCAAGAAGCAGGCCACTGTCAGCGTGGGAATTAAGAATGATACCGAAGTCGAGATCTTGTCAGGTGTGAAAGAAGGAGATACGGTGATTAAGAAGAACTAGGGGGCAGACCTGTGGCGGTTTTGTTAATGATATTTCGCAAAATGTTGAAGAATCGCTGGCTGGTCGGAAGCTGGCTGCTGGGACTGCTGATCACAGTCGCTTTGGTTTCCAGTATTCCCATCTATACAGCAGGCGTCCTCCAACGGCTCTTAATCAAAGATTTGGAGGATTCCCAAACCCAGGATAACACGTATCCGAGCGGACTTTATGATGCTGCCACGTTTCGCACTGCTGTCGATGGGAACCCTGCCCAGGACAGCAAAATTGTCAATCCGCTGGAGAAATATTTCACCACCGACTTGAACTCGGCTGTCGGTTTGCCGGTACTGGCTAATGTCACGATCTTTAGCACAGTTGCGCTGAGCATGACACCGCAAGATACGCAAACCTATGACCCGTCGTCAACGAAGGATAGCCTGACGCATGTTGCAGCGCTTAGCAATATTGAGAAACATATTGTCCTTACCGATGGACGCTTGCCGAGCCACCAAGCCGTTAATGGAGTCTACGAAGCCATCGTGCCAGACAGCGAGCTGCAGCGGTTAAATATGGTTTTGAATGAAGTGTTTGTTTTGCAGCCTGACTCTGTCGCAGGTCAGACGATCCTGGTGAAACCGGTTGGTGCATTCAAACAAAGCAACGACCATGATCTGTTTTGGCGGCAATCGGCTGATTCCTACAATGACAGCTTCATACTGCCGGATGATTTGTTTCGCAAGACATTTGTGCAGGGCAGCCTTCCCTGGCTGGCCAACATGACTCTTTATACAGCTTACGACTATCACCAGCTTAAGTTTCAGGATATTGGAAACATCATGGGCATTGAAAGTCAGGTTCGGGAAACTACGGGCAGTTATGCAGGCATCACCTTCGACACCAATTTTCCGCTTGTGAGCACGGTCGCTGCCTATGTACAGAAGGCAGATCAGCTAACCAAGCTGTTGTGGTCGCTCAACGTACCCGTGTTTATTATGCTTGCTTTCTATATGTTTATGGTCTCCCGCTTAATTGTGGATCGTGAAAAAACGGAAATTGCTGTTTTGCGCAGTCGTGGAGCGAGTAAAACGCAAATCTTAATGAGTTATTTAATTGAGATTTGTGTGCTTGGCGTTATCGCTTTGGTGTTAGGACCCGTCATTGGATGGTTTTTAAGCCGAATACTGGGGTCATCCAATGGGTTCCTGGAGTTTGTGCAGCGGACGGGATTGCCTGTGAGCATTACAGGCGATGCGTACTTGTATGGCCTGTGGAGTTTGCTGGCGTGCATCGCGATGGTCATGATCCCCGTTTTTCTGGCCACTTCACAGAGTATCGTCAGTCACAAACAACAAGTGGCAAGAGCGATTGGAGCTGCTTTTTGGCATAAATATTTCATCGATGTGCTGCTGCTCCTGGTCTCGTGGTATGGCTGGAACAGTATTCGGCGCACCCAGACCCAGTTGATCAAATCTCAGGTAGACATTACAGGGGGACTGCAAATCGACCCGCTGCTGTTTTTTATTCCCGCATTGTTCGTGCTCGGGTTAGGACTGATCTGCTTGCGGGTTTATCCGTGGCTCGTTCGATTGGTTTATTGGATGGGACGACGGTTATGGAGCCCTTCCATGTATGCGACATTGATTCAAGTCGGACGCTCGTCGAAGCAGTATCAATTTTTAATGGTTTTCCTCGTCATGACCCTTGCGGTCGGTATTTTTAGCGCCAGCGCGGCGCGAACGATCAATACTAACCTGGAAGAACAAATCCGTTATCAAAATGGCGCCGATATCGTGCTGCAGATTCCCTGGGAAAACGATGCACCAATTGCGCCTCCGTCAGACGGCACTACGGGTGATACATCGGGAAGCAGCGGGTCGTCTGCCGACAGTTCGGGTGCCAGCAGTGATGGCAGTACCGCAGACAGTTCAGGTGGCGGTTCAAGCGGCAGTTCAGGCACCACACCTGCTTCCGGACCTGTCACACCAATTAAAGTCCAATATTCGGAACCTCCGTTCCTGCCGTTTCAGAAATTGACAGGCGTGGAACACGCGGCCAAAGTGTTTCACCAGGACGGGGTGACCGTGCAAGGGACTACAGCTAAAAACAATTCGCAAAATACGACGCTGATGGCGGTCGATCCCTATGATTTTGCGCAGACTGCCTGGTTTAAGCCTCAACTGCTGCCCTATCATTGGTGGTCTTATCTTAATCTGTTGTCAAAAGAACCTACAGCGGTGCTGATTTCCACTTCGCTGCAAAAGCAGTTGGGTGTCAAAGTTGGCCAGTATATTACAGTCAATGTGCCAAAAACCGGCAGCGCTCAATTTGTCGTGTATGGCGTGATCGATTATTGGCCGACCTGGAGTCCTCTGCCTTCCAAAGATAATAAAAGCGCAAACAGCAAGCAGCAGGTTCAGCCGACCTTGATTGTAGCGAATCTTTCTTATGTGCAAAATGCGATCGGGCTCGCTCCATACGACATTTGGCTGAAGTTGAAACCGGGCGCCACCTCAGCTGATGTAGATCAGGCTTTGACTGCTCAACAAATAACGCCCACTTCATTTAACAGCGTGCCGCAGGATCTTGTGAAATTGAAGAACAGTGCTTTTCTGTTGGGACTCAATGGCTCGCTGACGCTGGGGTTTTTGATTTCCATGTCAGTCACGTTTTTCGGTTTTCTGCTTTATTGGGTGCTTACGCTCAGTTCCCGCAGGTTGCAATACGGAATTTTTCGCGCGATGGGGATTTCACTGCCCCGCCTGATCGTCATGATGGTTTGGGAGCAAGTCCTGACATCTGGGATCGCCTGTGTGCTTGGCGTAGTGGTCGGCGCGGTGACCAGCAGATTGTATGTGCCGGAGTTTCAGCTGTTTTTCAATACCGGTCAGCAGATTCCGCCTTTCCATGTAGTTTTTGACGCCATGGATGAAAACCGGTTATACATTTTTGTCGGTGCCATGCTCGTCATTGGACTTTGCATATTGGGATGGCTGCTATCGCGGATTCGTATCCATCAAGCGGTTAAGCTTGGGGAGGATTGATTCATATGATTCGTTGCGAGAATTTAGTTAAAATCTACAAAGTGGCAGACTTGGAAGTTGTCGCCTTGCAAGGCTTGGATTTGGTCGTGGAAACAGGTGAGTTAATGGCCATTATCGGCAACAGCGGCAGTGGCAAATCGACGCTGCTCAATATGCTGGGCGGACTCGATCGTCCTTCTGCAGGGAAACTGCTCGTCGATGACAAGGACTTGCTGCAAATCTCGGACAAAGAATTGGTCAAGTACAAACGCGAGACAGTAGGCTTCGTCTGGCAAAATAACGCGCGCAATTTGATTCCGTATTTAACTGCCTTGCAAAATGTGGAACTGCCGATGTTGTTAAAAGGCAATGCGCAGCGCGATTATGCAAAAAGCCTGTTGGAAATGGTTGGTCTGGGCCAACGCATGAAAAATCGGTTGGATCAGTTGTCAGGTGGGGAGCAGCAGAGGGTGGCCATTGCCATTGCATTATCCAACCAACCGCGCATGCTGCTCGCCGATGAGCCGACCGGAAGTGTGGATACCCGGACAGCGGGAGTTATTCTGGATATTTTTCGTGAACTAAACCGCAGTCTTGATTTGACTGTTGTAATAGTAACGCACGACATGCTGCTCGCTAAAAAAGTGGATCGCGTGGTAGCCATTCGCGATGGAAAAACTTCCAGTGAAATTTTGCGGCGCAAGGCTTACGACTTCGATGAACTGGATGAATCCGCACAGGACGATAATGACGAGAATTCGCATGTTGAGCTGCAGGTACTCGACAGTGCTGGCCGCTTGCAAATTCCGCGCGAGTATCTGGAAGCCATTGGCGTCCAGGCCGATAATAAGGTGAGGGTGGAGCTCGATAATGGCCGCATCGTGCTTATTCCACCGAATGAAACTACTGCAGCCAAGAAATAAAACGAGGCATCTGCCGTGAGTGTGACTTTTGCTTGCAACCTGAGCGCTCACGGAAATTAATAAACAGTTAAAGGGGACATCTTCCGTGAGCGTGACTTTTGCTTGCAACCTGAGCGCTCACGGAAATTAATAAACAGTTAAAGGGGACATCTTCCGTGAGTGTGACTTTTGCTTGCAACCTGAGCGCTCACGGAAATTAATAAACAGTTAAAGGGGACATCTTCCGTGAGTGTGACTTTTGCTTGCAACCTGAGCGCTCACGGAAG
>JAQBPP010000152.1 GCA_028287455.1 Bacilli bacterium
CTCAGCCGAGCGGGTCAGGACCACATCAAACGGGATCATGGCCACAGCAAGTGAATTGGCCTGTGCAAAAATATGATGTCCCCGCGCAATCTGCGTTCGCTGAAAAACGTGTTCAGCACCGATTTCGAGCAAAGAGGATCCGGATGTTTCGGGCACCATCTCTAGTATTTCCCCAATGACTTCCGCCATGTCTAAAGCGATGACTTGATGTTTCTCCTCGGCTAAAGCGCGCATTCGTTCGCGCACTTCCGGAATGCCAAGGACCATTCGATCGAGTCTGATCGTCTGAACACTTACTTCAAACTTAGCAGCTAATTCATCATCAGTGCAAAAGGGGTCCTGCTTGAGCAAGTCTAACAGCGCGGTTCTACGAACCTCTCGTTTTTTCACCGTTATCTGCCTGCCCCCCGCTATGTTGCCCTGTTTTTATTACCTGCTGCTAAAACAACTATATCGAACAGGACAAAAAAAAACAAGAACTGTTCTCAGTTCTTGTTCGTGCTAAACACTTACGCTTGAATAACTGCACGGTCCTTGTAATAACCGCAGGCCTTGCAAACACGGTGAGCCAGTTTCATTTCATTGCAGCGTGGGCAATGAACCATCCCAGGTACAGTCAGTTTAAAATGAGTCCGACGCATACGTTTACGGGTTTTAGACGTGCGGTGCTGTGGAACTGCCATTGAGCATACACCCCCTTACAAAAATCGATCCAATCTACTCAGAATCCGTCAGCAGCCGCTTCAAATCGGCAAGCCTGGGATCTATCGGCGTGGTATCACAAGAACACGAGTTCAAATTTAAATTGGTACCACAACTCGAACACAAACCTGCACATTGTTCATTGCAAAGAGGTTGATAAGGCAATGCAAGCGTCAGTGATTCATAAATTACCGGATACAAATCCACTGTATCTCCTTGCACTGATTGGAAATTCTCTTCCTCTTCTTCTGCTGTAACTGCTCGTCTTACAAATCTCTCATCAAGTTCAGCGGATAATTCCCCTGCAAAATCTGTAAGACAGCGCGAACAGCGATATACCGCATCGGCTGAAACCTGACCTGTTACATGCATGCTGCCAGCCAAAACGATCGCATGAATCTGCGCAGTTGCGGGGAACATCCGGATAACGATCGGGTTTTCACGTTGAATCTCAGACAAGTCCAACGTATCATGTAGGTAAAGGCCATTTGGCCTGTCTTCTACCTCACGCCATCGAATCTTCACAAGAATCACCCCATAGACAACAGCATTGATTATACAATTGCAGCTTATGAATGTCAACGATCCACCAGTAAACAAACATCGTTAGGAGATGCCTCATGAAAATCGCCGGAGTCATTGTCGAATATAACCCGATGCATAACGGTCATGTCTACCATCTGAACAAGGCTCGTGAACTGTATCAGGCGGATTGCCTCATTGCCGTGATGAGCGGACACTTCCTGCAGCGCGGCGAACCGGCCATCGTCAGTCCCTGGTACCGTACACAGATGGCACTTGCTTCCGGCGTCGACCTGGTGTTTGAACTGCCCGTTCTATTCTCAACATCAAGTGCCGAGAGTTTCGCATTCGGAGCCGTTTCGCTGCTTGACCGATTGAACGTGGTCGACCAATTGTGTTTCGGCAGCGAGTCGGGCGAGATCCAGCAGTTAAACGAACTAGCCGAATTTTTGGCGGACCCGCCTGCCGCATATGAGCAACTGCTCATAGCGTATCATGAACAAGGGCTCTCCTATCCTAAGGCACATGCCAGAGCGCTGTCTGCCTGGTTTCAGGAGACAGCCCCTGGGGCGGATTCTACACCACTTGATCAGCCAAACAATCTATTAGGCCTGGAATATTGCAAATCACTGCTGCGGCTGAACAGTACAATTGAAGCGGTCACCATCCGCAGGCACGGCGCCGGTTTTCACGATGAGGATTATGCACATCCAGAGATCGCGAGCGCCACTGCCATTCGACGCTCAATTGCGCAAGGAGATACGGCCGCCTTGCATGCCTATATGCCGCAGGAAAACGTGTACTGGTATACTCAGGCAATCGAAAACCGCATGGGCCCTGTGACGTGGGACTCGTTTCTGCAAGCGCTGCGAATCCTCATCCTGCGGGATACACCGCCTGATCTGAACCGCTACGCGCATGTAGATGAAGGATTAGGCGAACGAATCCATGCAGTGTTTCGGACTAATCCATCCAACCACGCGATGGACTTGATCAAGTCAATTAAAACCAAACGTTATACTTGGACGCATATCCAACGAGCCCTGACCGCCATTCTGCTTGGCATTACGAAAACGCAGGCTAAGCAGGCCGGGAACCTAGGTGCAGAATATGCCCGGGTGCTGGGCTTCAATGCCCGCGGACAAGCGGTCTTGCGCCAAATTCAAGCGCGTGCTTCGATCCCTGTGGTGTCGCGAATCAAGCAGCAGCTGCCGGCTGGAATTGCGCTTGATCTGCGGGCGCAGCAGATCTACAAATACAGTACAGATGCCAAAGAGGGCAGCATTTTTCCGATCCGGCGTTAGTCTGCCTTCTCGACAGCGTGTCCGCCAAATTGATTGCGCAGGGCGGCAACCACTTTGCCATGGAACGGATCGTTCTCCTCTGATCGATAGCGCATCATGAGCGATAAAGCGATCACCGGTGTTGGCACTCCGAGTTCCAGGGCGGTATCCACTGTCCATTTGCCTTCGCCTGACGAATGCATCACGCCGCGGATGCCGCTCAGTTTCGGATCGTCCAGAAATGCGGCTTCCATCAGTTCCATCAGCCAGCTGCGAATCACGGAACCATGGTTCCAAACGCGCGCCACAGCCGCATGATTGTAGTCAAAGGGGCTGCGCTCCAGCAGCTCAAATCCTTCGCCAATGGATTGCATCATTCCATATTCAATGCCGTTATGCACCATCTTCAAAAAGTGGCCGCTGCCAACCGCTCCCGTATAAAGATACCCATTCTCTACTGAGATATCCCGAAAAATCGGCTCCACAAGCGCAAACGATTGCTGGTCCCCGCCGACCATAAAACAAGCCCCGTGCCGTGCGCCGCTGACTCCGCCGCTGGTGCCTGCATCCATATATGAAATCTGATTTGCCGCAAGCGTCTCCGCCCGCCTTAGCGTATCGCGGTAGTGTGAATTACCGCCGTCTATGACAATATCGCCCGCCTGTAGATGCGGCGTTAATTCACCTAGCACTCGGTCGACGATGTCACCTGCCGGAATCATCATCCAGAGCACTACAGGCCCGCCAGAAGGCTCAGAGCCGTTTCCACGCGCCTGCCTGACCAGCTCCGGCAGCGCCGCAAACACTTTGGACTGAGCTGCCAGATCCCCTGCTTCTGCTAAAAAAGAGGTGAATTGCTCACGAGCGTTGTCGGAAATATCAAAGGCGAACACCTCGTGGCGGTGATCCACCAGATTTTGACCCAACGAAAATCCCATTTTACCAAGTCCTATTAACCCTATTCTCAAAAAATCGTTCCCCTTTCCAAGCTAAATGTCTGTTGTTAATGTTAATACGGGCAGGCATATTTATACACTGCGAACCTGTACCCGCAAGTCACATTCCTTTGCGCTGGAGCACCCGCATCGTTCGCCGGGTGATCTCGTCGATGTCAGACGTTGTCGTGGCAAGCGGCAGCCAGAAATAAATGGTGTCGCCGAGTGGACGCAAAATCAGGCCTTCTTCTAAACCCTCCAGATAAATTTGGTAGCCGGCGCGATCCTGCTCGTCAAAGCCCTGTTTCGTTTCTCGGTCCGCCACCAGGTCAAACGCTGCCACCATGCCCAGCGCTCGAATATTAGCCACATGTTCAAACTCACGGAAGCGCTCCATCTGCACTGATAAATGCGCTGATGCATCACTTACATGACGCATAACCTGCTCTTCTTCAAAAATTTGCAGACTGGCGAGCGCAACTGCAGCTCCTACCGGATTCCCGGTAAAACTGTGCCCGTGAAAAAACGTTTTAAAGCGATCGTAATCGTCATAAAACGCCTGGTAAATCTCCTCTGTGCAAAGTGTCGCCGCTAATGGCAGCACGCCTGCAGTGAGAGCTTTGGACAAACAGATGATATCGGGCGACACATCCGCATGGTTGCAGGCAAACCAACGGCCCGTTCGGCCAAAGCCAACTGCCACTTCGTCCGCAATCAAATGCACCGCATGCTCTGTACACAACTCGCGCAGCCCTTTTAAATACGCCGCTGGGTAAATATTCATACCGCCAGCCGCCTGAATCATTGGCTCCACGATAATCCCTGCGAGTTCATGGGCACTTGTTTCAAATAGTTGTTTCACATCAGCCAAAGCGGCTGCTACACAGGCGTCTTCTCCTGCTGCAGAAGCGTCTGGCCACTGAAATAACTGAGGAGCAGCTACCCGGTAAGCAGAAAACAGCAGCGGCTTATATAAAGAGTGATACAGATCGACTCCGCCTACGCTCACCGCACCAAGCGTATCTCCGTGATAACCGTTATCCAAATAAGCAAAGCGTGTTTTTTGCGTCTTGCCCACCTGCTGCCAATATTGAAACGACATCTTCAATGCCACTTCTACCGCAGTGGATCCATTGTCCGAATAAAACACCTTTGTTAGGCCTTCGGGTGTGATTTGAACCAGTTTCTCAGCGAGCTCAATTCCTTGCGCATGCGTGAGACCGCTGAACATGACATGATCCATTTGTTCCAGCTGCTCTATGATCGCCTGCTTGATGCGTGGGTGCGCATGTCCATGCGTATTAACCCACCAGGAGGAGACAGTATCGTAATAGCGGTTTCCGTCCGCATCGTACAGAAAAATGCCTTCCGCTTTTTCAATCAGAACATGATCCTGATTCGCATAATCCTTCATTTGGGTAAAAGGATGCCAGACGTACTTGCGATCCTTTTGCAGAAGTTCAGCTTTGCGTGATTGATCCATTTAGCACTTGCTCCTCGCATCTATGACATCGTTTTTAAGTAGTCCATCGCCTCTGTCAAATTGGCCACAGGCACCAGCTTCATGGGAGAATGAATTTTCTCTGCCTCCTGAAAGGCGATTTTTT
>JAQBPP010000355.1 GCA_028287455.1 Bacilli bacterium
CAGCGGAGCGAATGGCGTGGCCGAGTAAATCTATCGAAGCGTCTCGGCCTTGCGTGATGTTTTCCCGCAGCGGATCACTGAACAAACGCGGCACTTGCGGCGTGTATGCGGTTCTGGGAGGCACCAGAAAGTCAGCAGGATGCTCTACATCCTGACTGTTCCAGACGATGTTTCCACTGGTCTTCGGCAGCAGGCCAAGCAAACTGCGCAGCAGGGTGGATTTCCCTGAGCCAATTCTGCCCGTGATCACCAAAAACTTGCCGCGATGCACGTGAAAGTTTACGTCAAACACCCCTCTATCCGAATTCGGATAGGTGTACGTAAGGCCCTTTACTTCCAGACTTAGCAACTGCTCAGATGAAACTTTCACTGGTACAGCTGGAATTGGCGGGTCTGTATAAAGATGAATATCGCTGTGCTCGGCAATCCGGTCTTGCTCTCCTGGTCTAAACAGAATCCGCATGCGGCCGAGTGACACTCTCAAGCGCTGATGTTGAAAAACCATGTAGCCAAACAGAGAAATACTGAAACTAAACGTTCCAAGATAAGACGTAAAGAGGGCAAAGTCGCCCACAGTAAAATGACCCGCTCTCATTTCAGCACCGCACATGAGCAAAATCACACCCGTACAAATGTTTAAGACGTGCCGATTCAACGACTGCATCCATTGCTTGAACAAGTTATCTTTGAGTGCAGCCTCACGACGTTCCTGGTTGAGCTGTAAGAACCGGTTCAATACATGATCCTCCGCCTGCCCCAGTTTCACAGCTTGAACAGCGCCGAAAATTTCAGCAATGAAACCGGTGATGCGTCCGGTCGCTTCACGGTTCAAACGGCCATACCGTCTTGCCCGATTCCCGGATAAATTGTTCAGCAGTGTCACCACAATCAACGGCAGAACGGCCACAGCTGTGATACGCCAATTAATTCTGACCATCACCCCGATGGCAATGACGGCGTATGCGAGACGTCCCCAAAAGTCGGTCCACGATTCCACGTACTCAATGACCTCATCTACGTCTTCCCGGAAACGACTCATCGCCTCGCCTGGAGATGCCGGCAGGTTTCGGCCCGGCCAACGCAGGATGCCCGACAGCATATTGGTGCGCAGCACCGCCTGCAGGTGATAAATGTAGGTCACCCACTTGAAAAATGCAACGAAGAATACACCAACCCGCGTTACTCTCGCGAGCGCGACCAAGATCAGCGGCACCGCTAACCACAGGTAGTTGCCCGACCCGCTGGTCGCTCGGTCAAAAAACCATTGCATGCCAAGCCCAAAGAGTGCGGGCATCGAATGAAAGATGCCCCATAAAAGACCATTTATGAGATAAAGTGACGGCCTGAAGCGCAGCAGGCGCCAGATGAACTGACCTACCGTCATGCCAATTCCTCCTGTCTATCGGTTCGGAGCAGCTCTGCGAAATGAGATGACTGATCTTCTGCCAAGGCCTCCCTTCCTCCAAATTCCAGTATGCGGCCGCGGCCGAGAACCATAATTTTGTCTACTTTTTCGAGTGTGGATAAACGGTGTGCAATCACAATGCCCGTACAGTGTTCCAGCAAATGGTCGACAGCCGTTTGCAATGCAGCTTCAGTGGCTGGATCGAGCCGCGATGACGGTTCATCCAAAATAACCAGACTGGGACGTGTTAAAAAAACACGTGTCAGTGCGAACAGCTGAGCTTCACCCGCAGACAAGGAGGTCCCGCCTGCAGACAAATGGGTTTGCAATCCTTGCGGCTGGGCATCAACCCACGGGCGCAACCCTAGCTGCGCAGTGGTTTCCAGTATCTGTTCATCTGTCAAACTCGAATCAAACAATGTCAGGTTGTCTCGCAGCGTGCCATCAAACAGCTGCACATCCTGAGTAACCATCCCCACCCGGCGATAAAGCGCCGCCAGTTTAAGCTGCCGAATATCTACCCCACCCACACGAATTACGCCGTTGTCCATGTTGTACAACCTCAGCAGCAGGCGACTGATGCTGGACTTGCCGCTGCCGGTGCGCCCCACAATGCCCAGCCGCTCGCCTGGATTCAAGGTAAAATTGATATCGTGCAGCACGCGTTCCTCTTGGTTATAGCTAAAGTTGACCTCTTCAAATTCCACACTGAGCGCTCCATCCGGGAGCGTTTCGGCTGTGCCCTCCTGAATTTCACTTCCCAATCCGAGCAGTTCACGACAGCGGCGCATGCCCGACTTTGCCTTCTGGAACTCCTGCATTTGATTGCCCAGCTGTTCAATTGGGTCATTTAACATTTGCGTATATTGGAAAAAGAGGAACAGCGTGCCCAGCGTGGCCTGACCGGTCAAATACAGATGTACACCGAGCAGCAAGACCACCGTTACAGCCATCGTGTACAAAATCACAGTGGCGTTCCAAGGCACGACCCGCAGCATCCAGGCTTTTCTTCCCCGCTGAAACACCGCACGCATGGCGCGATGGAAGCGATTCATGACGTAGGGAACACTTCCGCCTGTCTGTACGTCTTCAATGCCCGCTATCCGCTCTTCAATGAGACCGTACAGTGAAGCACTTGCTTGTCGCTCAGCTTGAGATGCGGTAACACCAAGGTCACGAATTCCAATCATTACACCGATGGACACACACGTAAACAAAGTCATCACGATTGCAATCGAACTGTTGTGGACGAACATAATCGCCAAAATTCCTGCCAAAAGAACGAAGCTGCCAACAATCTGCACCAGAAACATCGCGAAGAAGTTCGACATGTTGGTCACATCGCCGTCAATGCGTTCGATCATTTCTCCTGGCGTCTTCAGATTGTGAAACCGCATATCCAAACGCAGGCAGTGTTTCAGTAAATCGGCCCGCAGCTGATTCGTGGCACGCCAGGCGACATCGTTTCCGAGATAACTTAGCGCGACTGTGATCAATTGATTGCAGACTGCGATCACCAGGTACACACCCGCTAAACCTATCAGGCTGGACATTGGCCCTTTCGCAAATGCTGCGTCAATAAAGCGCTGAACAATCTGCGGACTGATGAGCTGAAACAGCGTGGTAGTCAGGAGCAGCACCAGCAGGATGAGCATGCTCCCTTTGACAGGAATCAGATACCGAAGCACCCAGGACATCGAACCCTTCTTGTATTGCGCCATCCAGAATCTCCCCCTTTAAAAACAAAAAAAGCCTGGGACAACAAGTCCGCGGCTAGTGGTAGTTAGTTGATTCTATAAGGTGGCTCGGAGCAGAAAATAAAAAACTCCAGGCTCACCACCTGGAGTCATGTGTGCTCAAACGAACTGGCTCACTTAACAACAAGGTCAACCGACGGATACAACTCTATAGAATTTACTGAGGTATTTCCGTCAAAGCGTGGCATTATTCGTGACCCCTTTTCATTGTTAGCAAGTAAGATATGGCGACTATAGCATGTCGTTCATAAAATTGTCAAACCAATTGTCAAACAGAAACTGAACTATCCGGTGTGGATCCCGCTTCGTTGATGAGCCGGATCGGACGACACTTCACAGTGGGAAACAGCAGCCGAACCCGCTCACCCGGCTGCAATTTTGCCGGATAATTCACTTCTATTGGAGTTTGATACTCAGGGACATTGACGAAATATCTGTATCGATTTCCTTGGTAAGAACGCAGCGCCACTATGCCCACCGCAGTTTGATAGTCGGATTCGCTGCTCGCGGGAGAATCTGCTGAATCTACCCGCTGCAACTGGATGTCATCCGGTCGTACAAACCAGCCGTATTCTGCATTTACTCGTACAATTGTAGCTGGTCCCATGAATTTTGCCACGTAATCGGACACTGGTTCGTGATACACCTGTTCGGGTGTTCCATATTGCTCACATTGACCTGTTCTCATTACTGCAATCTGGTCCGCCATACTAAGCGCTTCCAGTTGATCATGAGTGACGTAAACGACAGTCATGCCCAATTGTTTGAAGATGCGAGCTAATTCGCTTCTCATTTCATCCCGCAGTCCTGCATCAAGGCTCGACAAAGGTTCATCCATTAAAATGAGCCGCGGCTTCGGCGCAATCGCCCGGGCCATAGCTACTCTCTGCTTTTGCCCGCCAGAAAGTTCATGTGGAAACCGGGTGATATAGGACTCCATATGAAATATCCCCAGTGTTTCCTGAACACGCTGCCTGGCTTCTGCCCCTTTTACACCCCGCAGTTTTAAACCAAATGCAACATTCTCATATACAGTCATATGAGGCCAGAGCGCGAAGTCCTGAAACACCATGCCAATGTTGCGTTTTTCAGTTGGCAATTCATAGCCTGCCTGGGAAACTACCTGGTTATCGATTAGAATTTGACCGCCATCGATCGGCGTCAAACCCGCAATCGTCTGCAGCAGCGTAGTTTTCCCGCAGCCGGATGGGCCGAGCAGCGCCAGAAAAGTGCCGTCTTCTACCGAGACATTAATTCCTGATAGCACTTGTTTGTTGTCGTATTTTTTATAAACCGAGTTAATCTGCAGTCCCACCTGCTTCACCTGCTTCCATGACTTGTAACTTAATCCATCTGTGCCTGCCCGATTAAGGGTGATGTCGTACTGTTCGGATCGACTTGAACAAGCTTGGAAATTCCCTTGATGGCAAGCGAATGCCTGATTTGCCGCAAGCCATAAAGCAGGAGCTGCCCAAACCCATAGCAAGCTGCAACCACCAATATCGTCAAAACTGTAAGCGCCGCACCGTTCTCATTTTGCAAATTGTTGTAAAATTTCACAATGACTACAGGCATCGGCGGTTGATCAGGCGGATACAACAATTCAGAAGCAGGCATTTCAAACATCGCATGACTGAAGGTCAGATAAAAAGTAGAGATAGTAGTGGCTGCTACCAACGGCAGAATGATTTTACGAAACACCACGAACAAATTAGCGCCGTGTACCTGGCCTGCGCTCAATAAAGAGGGGCTGATCTGCCCAAGCGCCGCCATTTGCAGCCTGATCGAATGCGGCAGCGATCCTGCCAGATAAGCCAGATACACACAAAACAGCGTGCCGTATAAATTCAGATGCCAAGGTACCAAATACGGGGCATTCCAGGCGAACACAAATCCAGCCGCAAGAACAATGCCCGGAATTGCGATCGTGGACATCGTCAGTACATACAACAGGTTTGTGCTAAATCCCCTGACGCGCGTAATGACAAACGCCAAGCCAATCCCGAGTGCAGTCGAGACGGATGCCGTACCAACTGCCAGGCCGAACGAGCGCTGCAACGCTTGGAACGACTGACCGCCAATTTTGAGCGCTTTAGCGTAATGTGCAAACGTGAGATTGGCCCAGGTAATGTCAGTTCCGCTTTGTTTTAACAAAGATGTAACCACTACACCGATCATCGGCAGCAGATAAGCTGCAATCAACAGGATATTCACCGTAAGCGTCCATCCAATTCCCGGACCAGATCGGACGCGATGCGGACGAATCTGATTTTGGATAATGCTGTAGGAACCGCGGCCCAAAATCCACTTTTGGATCCATAAGGAAACCGCAATAATCCCAATGAGCACGACAGATAGCGCGCCTACTTGTGGATAATTCACAGGCATCTGGTTTAAGGCCGTAAAAATCGAGTAAGTGAGCAGTGGAATGTGCGCTTTGGGAACGATTGCCGATGCGAACCCGAAATCACTCACTGCTTCTGCAAATGTAAGCGTTGCACCTGCCAAAATTGAAGGCGCCAGAAGTGGGATATTGATCCTCACCCATGTAACTAACGAACCTGCTCCGGCCGTTCTGGCCGCTTCCTCAAAATCGGATCCCAATCCTCCCAAACCTGCCAGGACAGATAGATACACCACTGGAAACAGACGCAAGGACATCGCCATAATCAATCCGCCCGGCGTAAAAAACCAGTCCAATGTGCCGTTTGGCAGCATAAGGAATTTGGTGAGAATACCGTTGTGCTGCATGAGCAGTACCCATCCCTCAGCAATCAGGTAGGACGGCGTAAAAAAGACCAGCCAGACCATTAAAGTAACCCAACGGCTGCCGTAGCTCCATTTGCGATGCACCACGATGGCGAGCAGTGTGCCGATGATCGAAGTGATCACCGCCGATCCTCCGCCAAACAGTAACGCATCAAGTATCGCCTTATAGGTATAATTCACCTTGAAAATATTGCTGTAAGACTGCAGGGAAAACTGCCCAAACCCCGCTTCAAACAGCTTGGGAAACAAACTTTGCAGGAGGATTGAACCCAGCGGATAAACTACAAGGCCCAGCAGCACGAGAATACTGGGCCAGATGAACAGCAGTCTTTGCAGCTGGGCTTTGCTCCACTTTTTACTTTTGAACAATGTTGTCAGTAAACCATTGTTTTACTTCGTTCTCGTGCTGAGCCCCGAATGTCGCATCCAGCAGATTCCATTTGATACCGTCTGGGCGAATGCCAGTCTTGCCAGTTACCCCGTTAATAATAGGTGCGAAGTTCGAGTCACCGCCATCAGATGCTGTTGCAATATTTTGTGCTTCCTGACTTAACACATAATCGACAAACTGTTTAGCGGCATCTGGATGCGGCGCTTTGCTGTCAATGCCGATGTTGCTGCTGAGCGTGGTGACACCAGAAGTTGGATAAATGATTTTGATCGGATTGTTTTTGGAAATCTTATCAATCAGTGCAGAATCCTGCGCGATCACATACTTTACGTTGCCTTGAATCAGATTGGTGATCGTCGGTCCATTTGAGTCAAACACTTGCAAACCGTTTGCTTTCAACTGTTTGAAGAAATCTTCGCCTTGCGGGATACCGCCTTGCAGCTGCATCAGTCCCAACACTGCAGGATAAGTGGGACCGGAAATACTTGGATTGTTCATTGCAAAAGTACCTTTGTATTGGGGTTTCAACAAGTCAGACCAATCTTTTGGCAACGTAGAGGTATCTTTTACTTGATCTGTATTATAGGCGATTACACCAGCTGCAGTAACCGTGACCGGATAGTAGGATTGATCCTTCGACTGCAATTGTTTGCCCAAATCTGAATAATTGGCTGCATTGCTCGGTGTATATCCCTTGAGCAGCATGCCTTGATCATCCAGTCCTTGCATGGAGGAAGCCCCGTCAAACCAAGTTATATCCCACTGAGGGTTTGCCTTTTCCGCTTGCATTTTCGCCAGCAGGTTGCCGGTGGAATCATCAATCAGTTTCACTTGGATCCCGGTTTTCTTTTGAAAAGAATCCGCCAGCGTTTGGTCAAATCCTTCTGCGGAATACATCACCAACTGCTTATCTCCACCAGCAGCCGCAGTTGAATTCGTTGATGCATTTGTGAACGCACCTGACGTAATCGGTTGACTAGTGGCTGTAGTCCCGCAGCCTGAAAGAATAGCAGTGGATAAAGCTACCACACAACCGCCAACACCCAATGGTTTCAACTTCACAAAAGTACCCCCTGTTTTTGTTGTTGACCCCATTGTAGTTGCAATAGAAAATGAAACGGTTTTCGTTTTATAAAGATCTTAATAAGGAATTGTAAACTAGGAATGTTAAGCCTCCACAGGAAACCATCCAGGCGTATGGATAATTGCTCGCCAAAGTGGATCGGGAACTACCAAACGTTCCTGATCCTCCCGTTTTAGAGTAGTTGCGATTTCAGCTTCATGTCCTGCTTGAATTTTATCTACCCATTCCGGCTCCATAATGATTTCCCGACCAAGTGCGAGCAGAGGAATACCGCTTTGCAGCGCACGCAATGCTTCATCTGCCGTATGGATAGAACCTACTCCGATGATGGGAACCCGATTACCAGCCTTTTCCTGAATTAATTCCAGACGAGTTCGTGATTCGTCTGCGCCTCGTCTGGGTTTAGACCAAAAGTCCATCAACGAAACGTGCAGGTAGTCCAGTTCTTGATCAGCTAACGCATCTACCAAAAACAGAGTATCCTCCATAGTGATGCCTGGTGTTTCAGATTCTTCCGGTGAAAAACGATACCCGACAAGAAACGGTTCTTTGGCATGATCGGCTGCTACAGATTTCACTTTATCCACTATAGCAAGGGGAAAAGTCATCCGCTTCTCCAAACTCCCACCCCAACGATCTTCCCGACGATTCGAGTGTGGAGAAAAGAACTGCTGAACCAAATATCCATTAGCGCCATGAATTTCTACTCCATCAAATCCCGCCTCAACGGCGCGACGAGCAGCTTCACCAAACGCAGCAATAATGGATGCAATTTCGTCTTCCGTTAAGGCCCGTGGTATTGCTCGGGGCCTTTCTGGTGACGGCTCCTCTTCGGGAGATACCGCACTGGCACTTACGATCTCTCCGTTTGGAACTAATTCCGGTGGACACATGCGCCCTCCATGAAAGATTTGTAGAACGGCCTTCGCACCTTGCCCCTTGATCGCACTCGCTAGACGCCTTAAACTTGGAATCATCTCGTCACGATCCGCGGCAAATTCACCCTCAAATCCTTTTCCATTGGCCGTTACATAAGTGCAGGCGGTCACAACCATCCCTACCCCATGCGAGCGACGAGCGTAATAGTTCACTTCTGCGTCAGACACGCTGCCATCTTCGTGTGAGGACCAATTGGTCATTGGCGCCATCACTAGCCGGTTTTTTAATTGGACTCCGCTTCTAAACGCAATGGCTTGAAACAGAGGTCTATATTTGTCATTCATTGATATCATCCTTTTCCGTAACAGATAGTAAACAGCCATTACCATTTTCCTCATTTAAGTGGTATTTATGCGCTTACAACTGTGGATTTTAGATTTCTCATCGGATTGTTGATAAACTGTACATTACACACCTGATATAGAGAAGAAAGGACTTGACTGCATGAAACGCGGAATTAGTCTGCTAGTGATCGCCACTATTCTTTGGGGCGGCAATTATATTTGCGGACGATTTTTAGGGCCATTGATCCCCTCCACCTTGCTTAATACAGTTCGTTGGGCAATCTCAATCGTACTCTTGATTGCGATTATGGCTCTGAATAAAAAACAGCTCCCAATTTTCGCCAAATGGAAGGAATTTGTGATCCTTGGGTTTCTAGGGATTTTTGCTTTTTCCACATTAAATTATCTCGGTTTAAGAAACATAAGTGCTTCACAAGCCGGCATGATCTCTGCTGGCATCCCGGTGGCCATTCTCACCTTTACCCCTTTTATTCTGAAGGAACGAATTAAAGCGAAGGCCTGGATCGGCGTCGCGGTGTCTATCCTCGGAGTGATTGTCTTATTTCTCGGCAAACACGCTGCGGACACTCACGGCTCATTGATTGGAGACCTGGAAATCGTCTTGTCCTGCCTGGCCTGGGGGCTGTACACGGTGCTTGGCAAACGCTATGGCAAACAGCTCGACCCGCTGACTATGACCGCAGGAGCCGCTGTTTATGGAACTATTTTCAGTGCGCTCAGCTGTATTGGAACCGTGCATGCATCAGCAATCCACATGACTACAATTGCCTGGCTGTGTGTCATTTATGTCAGTACGTTCGCATCAGTTGGTGCTTATTTGGCCTGGAATGCAGGTGTAAAAATCGTCGGAGCAGGGCGGGCGGCTCCTTACATCAATCTGCTCCCTGTTTGGACAGTGGTTTTCGGAGTTCTTTTGCTGCATGAACAAATTTCCTGGATGTCTTTGGGCGGAGGAGTACTAACGATCCTAGGGGCGATTTTTGCAAGTCTATAGAGAAAAAATGATCATTCCTTACTCCCTCAGTTGCAAGCAAAGTCGGTCGTAAAGAATGAACATTTTTTCCGTCGAAAAGCAAATTGCCTTTTTGAAAATCCAAGCCGCTTTATGCCTACTCCATTAAAGTTGCCAAATCCTTAATCCAAGGCAGTGCTTTTAGTGGTTCAATCTGAACACTGCCCCCAGCAGCCGCTCGAATGCTGCACAAATAGCCGACTTTTCCATCGATTATAGCTGAGCACTCTTTGCAAGCGTTAGCGGATCTGCAGGAGTATCTGACTGATAAGGTAGGATCAACATGCTCCCTGATCCAAAAGATGGCATCCAGTAAACTCATCCCCTCTTTAAAAGGGACTTCATACGCTTCCATCCGCTTGCCGGACTCCGCATCCCCACGCACGATATTCAAAGTAACAGCTGCCATGCTTACTTACCTCCTTCGTGTGAAGCAATGTGCAGCGGAATTTCTTCCATGCTCCACTGTCTGCGGTCATTCAAAACAAATTTGGAGCTGTATGGCGTCCCGCTTTGATCATCGTAATCCAACCGAACGTGCGCTCCTCTGGATTCACGTCTGTGGAGCGCGCCGATGAGAATCGCTTCACTTAATTTCAACATATTGGCTGCTTCCAATTTTTCCACCAACGACAGGGCAAAATGCGTTTGCCGTGCCAAAGCTATTTCTTCCAATTGATTGACTAATGCGCGGCGTTCGTCTGCCGCTTGCTGCAACCCTGCTTCAGTTCTTAACGGACCCGCGCCGTGCCACATAATTTTTTG
>JAQBPP010000164.1 GCA_028287455.1 Bacilli bacterium
ATCAGCCCGTACGTTTGCACTTGTCCGTTTTGCCCGTATTTTATTCCCAGCGAAGAGACATACCCGATTTGCCCCACCAGCGATACGATTCCATCAACAATCCAGCGGTCGATAAAGTTTAACACCTTAGCAATCCAAACCACTGGAACCACAATGATCGCATGGTAGAGTTCATCGAAGTAATACTTGTTAAATGACAGCTTATAAAGCGGCCCGAACCCTTTGGCGGTACGTTCAGCAGAGATTGAACGCTTCCCATACATAAACCAGGCCAGCACAATTCCGATCACACCAACAACAGCAGAGACGCCCATGGTGACATACGAAGTATCATATGTCGCGCCCGTTTGACCGCCGATACTGAGAAACTTCTCCAGTGGATTGCCAAAGAATGGAACATTTACAAATCCAGCGAGCAGCGAGAGTAGGGCGAGCAGCACAAGCGGAATGGTCATGGCCGGACCGCTTTCATGCGGCTCATGCTTGCTTTCGCCCCGGTAACTTCCGGTAAACGCCAGGAAGTACACCCGGAAGATATAAAACGCCGTGAAGAATGCCGCAACTACTGCAAATACACCGAGAACTGTGTGGCCGCTTTGGAATGCAGCGCCGATAATTTCGTCTTTCGACCAGAATCCGGCGAATGGCGGAATGCCCGACAACGCAAGTGCGCCAAACAGGAAGGTCCAGGCAGTGATTGGCATCTTTCTCCATAAACCACCCATCTCACGCAAATCCTGCGTATTCGCGGAGTGAATGATGGAGCCTGCTGCCAGGAACAACAGCGCTTTGAAAAAAGCGTGCGTCAATAAATGGAACGTCGAGGCCGCAGTTGCTGAAACGCCTAAGCCCAGCATCATATAGCCAAGTTGTGAAATAGTCGAGTACGCGATCACTCGTTTAATATCGTTTTGTGTCAGGCCGATGCTGGCGGCGAACAGCGCGGTGAATCCGCCAATAATCGCCACGGTCTCAAGGGCTGTCCCAGACGATGCAAACAAAGGAAATGTCCGAGCGACCAGATAAACCCCGGCCGCAACCATTGTTGCCGCGTGGATCAACGCAGACACCGGGGTGGGGCCTTCCATGGCATCAGGCAGCCAGACATGGAGCGGAAACTGCGCTGATTTGCCGATTGCGCCAATGAAGATCAGAATCGCAACAAGCGTCAGCAGGTGATCCTGAGACATCCAGTTCAGCGCCAGATGATGGGCCTGCAGCGCCGCGAAGATATCGCTGTAATTAAATGAACCTGTTGCCAGAAACAGCAGGATGATGCCAATAAAGAGGCCGACATCCCCCAAACGCGTGACGATGAATGACTTCTTCGCAGCAGCAGCCGCTTCCGGTTTGAAGTACCAAAATCCAACCAGCAAATACGAACACAAACCCACTAATTCCCAGAATATGTAGGTCTGCAAAAGGTTGGGCGAGATCACTAAACCCAACATGGAGAAAACGAACAAGCATAAATATTGATAATAGACGCTAAAACGCTGATCACCATGCATGTAACCACGTGAAAACAGGAACACCATGGTCGATACAAATGTAACTACTGCTAACATAATCGCATCCAGCGGAGTTACTTCGAAGCCGATTTGCAGCTTGCTGGTGCCAAATGTAAACCAATCAAACAGGGTTGGCGGATATACGCCAGATGCTGCCACGCCGCTCAGCGCGCCCAAGGCGAAGATAAACCCAACCAGTGTCGACAGCACCGCAATCGTCGCTACTACACCCTCGCTGGCTCTTCTTCCCATCACCAGTAGAAGCAGATAGGCAATTAGAGGAAACAGCGGAATTAACCAAGCATACTGTACCATAAGCTCACCTTTCTTCTACCATTTCAATAGGTTGATCTCTTTGACATCACTTGTTGCCCGGTGCCGATACAGCGAGATGAGCAGCGCCAGACCAACTGCCACTTCACACGCTGCAATGACCAGCGAGAATAGCGCGAATACTTGCCCGTTTATACTTGGATTCAGACCAAGTCTCGCAAATGCGACCAGATTGATATTTGCTGCGTTTAACATTAATTCCACCGATACTAACACGATAATGATGTTGCGCTTGGTCAGCACGCCGTACAATCCAAGCGAAAACAGGATGGCAGCCAGCGCCAGGTAAGGTGTAATCTGAACCATCTGTTACTCCTCCTTCCGGGCCAGTACTACTGCTCCAACCAACGCGACGATCAGCAGCACGGAAACCACTTCAAATGGAATCGTGTAAGTTTGGAACAGCGAGGCGGCTACTGCCTCCACATTTTGCCCCACTGGCCACGCTGAAGGCTCATCACTGGCCGGTGACCAGTTGATCGTGCTTGTACGAATGCCGTACATCAGACCTGCCAGCAGGATGGCCACAAAGACGAAACTTGCGGTCTCGTGGATCCAGCCTTTGGAGTTCGACTCGCCATCTTTTTCATGCGTCAACATAATTGCGAACAACATCAGAATGGTGATCGCACCTGCATAAATCAGCACTTGCGCTATCCCGATAAACTCTGCATTCAACAAAAAGAAGATGCCGGCAACGCCCACGAAGACGCCGCCGATCGCTAACGCCATATACATTACCTTGTTAAAATTCAACATGAGAATCGCAGAAGCAATCACGATCAGGGCCAGGATAAAGAATGCCACAAATTGACCCGTTATCAAATAACCGAGAAAATTCATCAGGCATTTCCCTCCAGTTGATTGTTTTGTTCAACTGCTTCCTCTGTGGATTCGAGGCTTAATCCTTTGCGCAGCGCATGCTGTTTGCCGTTTTCCGTCAGCCAGTTCATATCTTTATAAATCGCATCGCGGTTGTATTCGGCCAATTCAAATGTATCGGTCATTTGAATGGCTTCCGTCGGGCAAACTTCTGTGCATAAGTCGCACAGAATGCAGATTTCAAAATTGATGTCGAACGTTTCCAGATGGAGTTTTCTGTCTTCTCCCCTGGTGCCTGATAACGAGATACAGCTGGTGGGGCAAATCCGTGCACATTGATTGCATACGATGCACAAATCAGGCATTAATTTATGAACCCCGCGGTAACGGTCTGGCCATTCGGGTTGTACGTCAGGATACATCAAGGTTACTTTTTTCTTAGGCAGCTGGCCTAAAGTAACCCCTAGTCCTTTCAACAGTCCAAGCACTCCACTCACCCCTTAAGCCAATATAATTTTTCTACTGCTGAAATGAGCAAATTGAGGATTGCGAGCGGAATCAGATACTTCCAGGCGAATCCCATCAGCTGATCGACCCGCGCGCGCGGCATGGTTGCCCGCAGCCAGAACATCAGGAAGATAAATAAGAACGATTTGATGGCGTACCAGAACCAGCCCCAGCCCAAACCGAACGGACCGGTCCAACCGCCAAGAAATAAGGCGGCTGCAAGCCCTGCCATTGCAATAAGATACACGTATTCGGACAACATATAGAAGGCGAACCGGAACCCGGAGTATTCGGTGAAATAGCCGGATACGAGCTCCGATTCTGCTTCCGGCAAGTCAAAAGGCGCCCGGGCAAGCTCTGCAGTTGCAGCAATGAGAAACACGATAAATCCAAGAATCTGCGGAAATACGTTCCAGAGCCCGTTTTGCTGCTGAACTTCAATGATCCGGGTGATATCCAATGAACCTGATAATAGCACGACGCCCAGCATCGACAAGGCGAGCGGAATTTCATACGAAATCATCTGTGCAGCAGACCGCAGTCCACCGATTATGGCGTACTTGTTATTCGATGCCCAGCCGCCTAGCACGATGCCAATAATGGAAATCGACGATAAAGCGATATAATACAAAACGCCGATATTGAGACGTGCTGTGAAATAGTGGTGAAACGTGTAAGGTATCACTGCAAGCACCGCGAAGGCCGGTACATAAGTGATGATCGGTGCAATCATAAAAAGCGCTTTGTCCGCTTTTGCAGGCACGATATCTTCTTTGATCAACAGCTTCAGGATATCGGCAATGGATTGCATCAGACCAAAAGGACCGACGCGATTTGGACCGACCCGCCCTTGCATCCAGCCGATGATTTTTCGTTCACCGTAGATCGTATAGGTGACCGCGCCCAGCGTAATGGCCAGCGTGAGCACTCCCCCCAGGAGCATCCCGAGGTAGGTTGCACTTGTAAAAGGCTGGTCAACCCAGTGCAATACATTGTTCCACACTACGCGTCAACCTCCCCAAGCACGATATCTACAGCTCCCAAAATGGCAATCATGTTTGCTACATTTTGACCTTCCATCAGCTCTGGCAGGATTTGCAGATTGATAAAGGAAGGACGTCTCAGCTTGAAGCGGTAAGGCTTGTCTTTGCCATCGGATACGATGTATATGCCAAGCTCACCTTTGGCCCCTTCAACTGATGCATAATATTCGCCTGCAGGAACCCGCAGAATTTTCGGCGCTTTACCCATCACCGGGCCGTCCTGAATTTGCTCCACAGCCTTCTCCACAATCTTCAAGCTCTCTTCCATTTCCATCATGTGGCAGATGTAGCGATCATAGCAGTCGCCATTTTTGCCGACTGGAATGTCAAAATCAAAGCGGTCATAAATGGAATAAGGTTTGTTGCGGCGAATATCCCACTTAAACCCAGTGGACCGCAGATTAATGCCAGACAATCCATAACCTAGCGCTTTTTCCTGTGAATAGGCGCCAATTCCTTTGACCCGGCCTAAGAAGACTTCATTGCCTGTCACCAGATTGTGGTACATTTTGAGCTTCTCGCGAAAATGCGGAATGTAGGCTCGCACCTTGTCAATCCAACCAGGAGGCGCATCCCATTTCACGCCGCCCACCCGCATATAGTTATACGTAAGACGGGCACCTGAAATTTCATTAAACATCTGCGTGATCGTTTCCCGCTCCTGGAATGCATATAAGAATGGACTCATTGCACCCAGGTCAAGCAGATAGGCTCCCAAAAACAGCAGGTGAGAGGCAATCCGGTTTAACTCCGCCACAATCACACGCAGGTATTCAGCCCGCTCTGGAACTTGCAAGTCCATTGCTTGTTCTACTGCGTTTACGATTGCATGATTGTTGATCATCGCAGCCAGATAATCGAGACGGTCTGTATAAGGAATAATCTGCGTATATTGAAGATCTTCGGCAAGCTTTTCCGTTCCGCGGTGCAGATAGCCAATCACCAGAGTAGCTTCCCGGATGATTTCGCCATCGACTTTGACCACCAAACGCAGCACACCGTGCGTGGAGGGGTGCTGCGGACCAACATTGAGCAGCATCTCTTCTGTTCGTAGTTCTGTAGTAGCCATCAGTTCGCCCCCTACTGCTGTTCCCATACGCTGAAATCTTTGCGCAGTGGATGTCCTTTGTAATCGTCATCCATCATAATTCGCACGAGGTTCGGATGACCCTTGAAATTCACGCCGAGCAAATCATAAATTTCGCGTTCTTCCCAATTTGCTCCTTCAAACACTGAACACAGCGAATCCACCTCGGCGTTGTCGCGCGGGGTTCTCACTTTGACCGTTATAAACCGCCCATTGCTCATTGAATATAGATAAAGCGCAACTTCGATAAATCCTTTGGCAGGATAATCGGTTCCGGCGAAACACTCGGGGTAGTTGAAAGTCAGGCTCTCATCATGCGCTAGGTACGTGACAACTGGCAACCAGTACTCAGGTTTGATGACCAAAGTAGGCTGAAACTTCTGCAGTCCTGTCTCTTCCAATGCACCCTCGCCGAACTTGTCTTCCAATATGGCCTTCATTTCATCCAACCGTTTTTGCGCCTCGGCACGTTTGGCAATCGTTTCAGGAGATTCTTCTACCGGTGGCTTCGCAGCCGCAGCAGGTTTTGCTGCGGCTGTTTTGACCGGTGCTGCTGGTTTGTCTGCTGCTTCAACTGGAGCAGCTTCAGTATCTGCTGTGGTGGTCTGTTTGTTTTCGTTTGCTTCCGTCAAGTTAGAGGCACCTTCTTTCCTTTGGCCTCAAGCTTGATTTTTTCTTGCAATTTATTTAATCCGTAGATTAATGCGGGCGGGGATGGCGGGCATCCAGGGATATATACATCCACCGGCACAACCTGATCGACCCCTTTGACAACGGAATATGACCGAACATAGGGACCTCCTGCAGTAGCGCATGAACCCATCGCAACTACCCATTTCGGTTCAGGCATTTGGTCATAAAGACGTTTGATCAACGGCGCCATTTTTTTAGTCACCGTGCCGGCTACAATCATGCAGTCCGATTGTCTGGGCGACGCGCGGAAGATGATGCCGAAGCGATCCAAATCATAGTGGGAAGCTCCTGTGCCCATCATTTCGATTGCACAGCACGCCAAACCAAAAGTCATCGGCCACAGCGAGTTGCTGCGCGCCCATCCCTTGATTTGATCAAGCGCTCCAACAAATACATTTTGTTGAAGTTCCCCCGACTCTTCCGGAGTAAACCCTTCAAATTCAACTTTGGGTTGATTCGAATAATCGTTAATTACTTCCATTCTAACACCTTCTTATTCCAGGCATAGATAAGGCCAATAAAGAGAAAAAAGATGAAAATAAATACCTCAATCAGACCAAAACCGCCCAGTGCTTTAAATGAAACTGCCCAGGGTACTAGAAACAATGTTTCCACGTCAAAAACAACAAACAACAATGCGAATAGATAGTAGCGGACATTATACCTGGTTTGTGCTTCCCCAACCGGTTCAATCCCGCTCTCGTAGGTCGACAGCTTCGCCGCAGACGGCTTGTTCGGGCGCAGTAAAGGACCAAGGAGATAAAGAGCTCCAACCGGAAGTGCAATTCCGAGCAGCAGAAAAAGCACAACATAGAGGTACCCGTTTAAATAAGGAACCATTTCATTTCCCTCCAGCAAAAAAGAAATTGCTATAGAATTGACCCCACACATTATAGCAAATGGTAGAACTACTGTAAAATTACCACACATCTTTTCCATTTCTTAAGGTAAAGAAATGTTAAGCCTTTTTACAAGTTAAAGCAAGCCCGCATCCACTTGGATGCAGGCTTGCTATGCGATTCACTGAGCAATTACATTCAAAAAAAGTATTGAGTTAGCGAGTTCTCCCGACTTGCAAGCGAGTGGTTGCCCGCTGAAGCGCGAGCACTGCCCGCTCCACATTGATTTCCGCCGAGTTTGCTGCGCCAGAAATCCGTCCTTCTGCACGCTGTTTCGCCCGTTCAGCACGGTCGAAGTCAATCTCTTCCGGAAGCTCTGCAGCAGTAGCAAGCACTGTAATTTTCTCAGGCTGCACTTCCAGAAATCCGCCAGATACTGCAACTTGCACTTCGCGAGTTCCGTCATTCAACTGCATACGAAGCGGCGCTACTTTTAAGGTAGTAACGATGGGGGTGTGCCCTGGCAATATACCGAGCTCCCCGTCTCCGCCGCGCGCAATGATCATGTTGACCTCACCGGAATACACCTGGCGATCCGGTGTCACGATTTCTAGTGGTACAGTTCTCATGGTTAATCCTCCTATGCCCACATGGACTTAGGCCATGAGTTTCTTGGCCTTTTGAATTGCTTCTTCTATGGTTCCTACATATAGGAAAGCTGTCTCAGGCAAGTCGTCATGTTTTCCATCCAGGAGTTCCTTGAAGCTGCGTACTGTTTCTTTAAGAGGGATATATTGTCCTGCTGTACCGGTGAACTGTTCTGCAACATTTAAGTTCTGCGACAGAAAGCGCTGAATTTTCCGCGCGCGTGTAACAGTCAACTTATCTTCATCAGACAATTCATCCATTCCGAGGATGGCGATAATATCTTGCAACTCTTTGTAACGCTGAAGATAACTTTGTACACCACGCGCAACTTCATAATGTTCCTCTCCAACAATATCAGGCGACAGCGCGCGGCTGGTGGATGCCAGTGGATCCACCGCTGGATAAATCCCAAGCTCGGAAATTTTCCGGTCGAGATTGGTTGTGGAATCCAAGTGAGCAAAAGTCGTTGCCGGCGCTGGATCCGTATAGTCGTCCGCAGGTACATAGATCGCTTGAATCGACGTAATGGAACCATTCTTGGTGGAAGTAATACGCTCTTGCAATTGACCCATTTCAGTAGCCAGTGTAGGCTGATAGCCTACAGCAGAAGGCATTCGTCCCAGCAGCGCTGAAACCTCAGAACCTGCTTGAGTGAAGCGGAAGATATTGTCCACGAAGAACAACACATCGCGTTTCTCGACGTCACGGAAATATTCCGCGATCGTAAGACCGGTCAGCGCAACGCGCGCCCGCGCGCCAGGTGGTTCATTCATCTGTCCGAACACCATGGAGGTTTTATCAATTACTCCGGAGTCAGTCATTTCATGAAACAAGTCGTTTCCTTCTCGCGTACGTTCACCGACTCCTGCAAACACGGAGAAGCCGCCGTGTTCTTTGGCAATGTTGTGGATCAATTCCTGAATCAACACGGTCTTGCCTACACCTGCTCCGCCAAACAGTCCGACTTTTCCTCCTTTA
>JAQBPP010000182.1 GCA_028287455.1 Bacilli bacterium
GTTTTGCCATTGGATTTGGTATGGAAATGATTACTCCTTATACGCTTTATATTGGTTATTTATTACTACTGCCGTTTGTAGTGATTAAATCTGCCAGACCAGCGCTGCCTGCAGCGATCATCGGAAACTTAATCTGCAAAGTCACTTTTTTGCCTGTGGCCCTGATACCAGTTGCGTGGAAATTGGAACGAATTACGTTCCCTCCTGCCCATCATCATCTATCCCATTGGCGGGATTGGTTGGCCCACTACCAAAGGATCTTTCTACTATTAACCATCTTCGGAGCAGTGTTAGGCGTTCTCTCCTATTTCGTCGTTTATCTTATGATCGTTACCTATCAAAAGAGGCGCCTGGCCAAACGCAAACTGAAACGCCAGACACAAATCAGTTAGGAAAAAATAGGCATTCCTTTCTTGCTCCGGTTGCAGGCAAAAGCGCGTCGAAAGGAACGAATGGTTTTTCCACTACTGAAGGTAAAGAAACTTACTTTCTTATAAATTAAGAAAAAGAGGCCGGTATGTCGGCCTCTTGGTGTTTTCTTACGTGCTCTTTCTTTGCCGTTCCCACTGTCTCAAATACGGATAGGGATCAAATGCCCATTCCTTCATGCCGCCTCCGCGATACATGCCGTAGTGCAGATGCGGCGGGAATTTGCCTGAGGTGCCCGGTTTGCCATAACCTGAGGAACCGACATACCCCAGTACCTGACCAGGCTTCACCACCATGCCGACTGACATGCCTTTGGAAAAGGAAGCCAGGTGTGCATAGTAATAGTAAACGTTGTCTATGCCGCGCAAACCGATCCGCCATCCACCGAATTTGTTCCAGCCCTTCTCCTCGATAAAGCCATACGCGCTGGCCAGTACAGGAGTTCCATATCCGGCAAAAATATCGGTGCCTTCATGAATGCGGCGTCCGCCCCATCCTCGTTTGTCACCCCAGGTTTCTTTGAAACTATAGTCATATTTTTTGTTTACGGGAAATGCATGTTCAGTCAACTCATATTTGTTAAAAGTGGCATACACTTTGGCAAATCCCATGATGCGGTTCCGAATTAATTCACGGTCATACTTTTCTTCCAGTGCTTCTCGAAATGCTTCTTCGTTGTCGCCATGTCTGCGCAGCCAATTGCCCAAGGACACCAACGAGTCCTCGGTAGTCGCAGGATCTGCCAGCCCATCCTTGTTCCCGTCCATCCCAATCCCTCCAAACATTCGGAGCGTTTGAGGCGATCGTTCATCCGGATTCGGATTCCACGGTCCTGCCCATAAATAACCGGGCCATTCAATTCCTTTGCTTTTAGAGGTTTTGTGCTCTTCATAGTTAGCCACTGCAGCAATGTAAGTCCACTTGATGCGGCTGTCGCGGGCGATTTCCTGGATTTGTGCTTCAGTAATCCGCCCTTGCGGCATTTTCTCGGCTGCGTGCAGGGTGGATTGTGGAAAGCTCGCTAACAGACCAAGCAGCCCTCCCACAACAAACACTGAAAAAAAGCGCATACTACCCCTCCCGTCTAACGCCTTGGGTAGGAGTAGTATGCAGTACCTCAGTGATTTCCATTCATAAGTTATTCAGTTTGGGCCGCTGTTTCCTCTTCTGGCTTAGGTACGTATGGCGTAAGTTCACGCTGCATTTGTGCTTTGGTGTAAGGAACTACCCGCTCCACATTTAATCCTTTTTGATTCAGCTGCCTGATTAATGCCCCGGATGTTTCAGCTTTTAAAAACTCCACCACAATTGTTTCCCGATGCATCGGTTCATTATTCTTCCAATAAAACACTTTGTATAATTGCATAAGATCCACCTCCCAGTATTAGCGCTTCAACGTCAACAGCAAATATGGTGCAGGATTTAGCGTATTCAGCAGTTTATACTGGATCACCTGAAAGCTGTATCTGGGTAAAGCGGTTAGCAGTTCAATGACTGCCAGCCCTTGCACCACCGCTTGGGTGGCACGGATAAGCCCCCACAGAAAGTATACCTCCTGCAACCAGCCATTGCAAAGCACTGCAGTGTCATGCTCGCAGGCCCTCGCTGCTCCAGTGTTTGCCCTGCCAGGAATTCCGCCGCGTCAGCTCGTCGTCGATTCCATTTAAAATGCCCCACTTATCTAAACTCCACAAAGGCCCGATCAATAAATCAGCCGGCGCATCGCCCGTCAATCGCTGAATGACCATGTCCGGTGGAAGGATTTCCAGCGCATCGACAATCAGGCGAATGTACTGCTGTTTGTCCAGAAATTTTAGCTGGCCCGCTTCCCACTGTTTCACCATCGGTGTATGGCGCATGAGATGCAGCAGATGAATTTTGATTCCCTGAACATCAAGATGCGCTGCAGCATCGGCTGTTTCCATCATCATTTCTTCACTCTCACCTGGCAAACCAAATATGAGATGAGAACAGACCCGTATCCCGCGGGCACGCAAGCGCTGCACAGCATCCACATAACAAGCATAATCGTGTGCGCGATTGATGAATTGCGCTGTCGATTCATGAATGGTCTGCAGTCCTAATTCAACCCAAAGATACGTTCTATCGTGAAATTCCGCAAGCAATTCGACCACATCATCAGGCACACAGTCTGGGCGTGTGGCAATCGATAAGCCCACTACGCCGTCCTGCTGTAGAATCGTTTCATACATTTCCCGCAGTTCATCCACAGGGGCGTAAGTATTGGTGTACGCCTGGAAGTAGCCGATGTACTTCGCCTTGTGCCACTTGAGGTGCATCCGATCACGAACAGCAGCAAACTGCTGCTGCAAATCCTCTCGCCTGTCACCTGCAAAATCGCCTGACCCTCTGGCAGAGCAAAACGTACAGCCGCCAGCAGCAACCGATCCGTCCCGATTTGGGCAAGTAAACCCGGCATCTAACGGTACCTTAAATATCTTTTGACCAAAACGCGATCTTAAATGGAAATTCCATGTATGATATCTCTTGTCTCCCCATAAAAGTGGAGACGGAGTTTCAGTTTCAACACTCCGAACAGACATGCAGATCACTCCTTCCCCTTTATTTTACAACTTAACAGGTCATTCAATCAAAATCACTGCTGCCATCCAAAAGTTTTTTCTTCTTGAAACAGGCATAGTTATGCTAAACTAGTTTAAATTCCCCAAGTCTTGGAGGTTGCTATGTTAACACCGATACATCTTGATCTTCTGCACTTGATTGAAGAAAACAGCCGGCGAACGCCGGATATTTTGGCGGCCATTGTCGGACGAGAAGTAAATGAAGTAAAGGCCATGATTCAAGACATGGAAAATGCAAAAATAATCTTGCGATACTCGGCCACTATTAATTGGGAGAAGGTCGAAACGAACCGCGTAACTGCTTTTATCGATGTCAAAGTGACTCCTCAGCGAGGCGTTGGATTTGATTCCATCGCGGAGAGAATCTACCGGTTTCCGGAAGTTCGAAGTGTTTCGCTCATGTCGGGCGCTTATGACTTATCTATTGCAGTAGAGGGAAGCAGCATCCAGGAAGTGGCTCGTTTTGTTTCTGACAAACTGTCTACGATTGAACATATCATCTCTACAACCACCCATTTCAAGCTGAAAACCTATAAACAAGAAGGCGTAATTTTCGAGGATCAGGAAGAAGATCATAGGCTGGTGATTTCGCCATGAGTATCTCTGTAAATTCGATTGCAAGCCGCCTGTCGCCGATTGTCAATGACTTGCCCCCTTCCGGAATCCGCCGTTTTTTTGAACTTGCGAATTCGCTGGAAGGCGTGATCTCGCTGGGCGTGGGCGAGCCTGATTTCCGAACGCCCTGGCATGTACGGGAAGCGTGCGTGTATTCACTGGAAAAAGGATACACCGGTTACTCAGCCAATGCGGGACACCCGGAATTATGTGCAGCGATTTCCAATTATTTAGAGCGCCGTTTTGACGTCAGTTACCATCCCGGGTCTGAAATTCTGGTGACAGTGGGCGCAAGTGAAGCGATTGATCTTGCGCTGAGGACCTTGCTTTTACCCGGAGAAGAAGTGTTAATTCCTGAACCGGCTTATGTGTCGTACCGGCCCTGTACGCTGCTTGCAGGCGGCAAACCTGTCGGGGTTCCCACGTCCGCCGACGATGAATTTCGCATGCGGGCTGCAGACTTGGAAGCAGCAATCACCCCGCTGTCCAAAGCGGTCATCCTGTGCTATCCGTCCAACCCGACCGGCAGTACATTAAGCCGAGCAGACCTGGAACAACTGGCTGAAGTCATCATTCGTCACGATTTGTTCGTTATTGCTGATGAGATTTACGCAGAACTGACTTATCAGGGTGAGCACGTGTCAATCGCCTCTTTGCCAGGCATGAAAGAACGTACAATCCTGGTATCCGGCATGTCCAAAGCGTTTGCGATGACAGGCTGGCGAATCGGTTACGCTTGTACGAACGCTGAAATTCTGCATGGGATGTACAAAATCCACCAATATTCCATCATGTGCGCGCCGATCACCGGTCAAATGGCAGCGATTGAAGCATTAACCCGCGGCGAGACGGAAAAAGACCGCATGGTGCATAGCTACGATCAGCGCAGACGGTTTATTGTAAATGCCTTCCGCGATTTGGGCCTGGATTGTCACGAACCGAAGGGCGCTTTCTACGCCTTCCCAAGCATCAAAAGCACAGGCTTATCCTCTGAGCAATTTGCCGAGCTTGCTTTAATCCATGCCAAAGTGGCCATGGTGCCAGGTTCCGTGTTCGGAGACAGCGGCGAAGGTTTCTTACGCGCTTCTTATGCAACCTCGATCGATTCGCTTCAGGAAGCGATCGAGCGGTTGGACGGATTTTTGTCCCGGTTAAGACGCGGCGATATCGATTTATAAGAAAAAATGTTCAATCCAAAACGCGCTGCGATTCCACACAGGCAGTGAGCGCAAGGATTGAACATTTTTTTGCGCTTTTTGTTACTCATTATTAAGCTTGTGCCACGTTGCTCGAGACCTCTGCTGCGGCTGATTTTTTCTGAAATCTGCCGGGACCAATCAGCAGTGCGGCACCAAGACCAATGGAAGCAGCAATAATGCTTAGCAGATAACCGTGATTTATTGCCGATCCAAGCGACTCCCGCAAGAAATCCTCAAGTTGTACCGGAACTTGGCTTGAAGC
This sequence comes from Bacilli bacterium, assembly GCA_028287455.1. GTDB lineage: Bacteria > Bacillota > Bacilli > Tumebacillales > JAQBPP01 > JAQBPP01. The sequence continues at coordinate 5,109 of JAQBPP010000182.1, forward strand.
CTTCACCAGCAGCTGCGGATTCGCCAATTGATCAATTTTATCCAGCGGAATCTGATGAACTGCTGCGCCGTCAATTAAGCGTTGCTTCAGATTGTTGTTCACTAATGTAGCTGTAATCGATGCGCCCAGCACTCCACCGATGCTGCGGCAGAAGCCGACAAGAGATGAACTGATTCCAATGTATTTGACTGCCACATTGGCTGCTATTGCATTTTGCGCCAGGCTCATCATGGGTCCAATCCCTAGTAAACCAAGCAGCACCATCAAACAGATCATGTATCCTTGCGAGGAGTGTATCCCAGCGCGGCTAAGTAAATATGTAGCAACGAGGGCCATTAACATGGAGGTTCCCATTAATAAACGATAGGAAAACAACGTTAACAGAAATCCGAACAGTAC
>JAQBPP010000203.1 GCA_028287455.1 Bacilli bacterium
TTAAACAGGCTGGTGATCAGCTGATGGAGTGCTTGCATCGTACCGTGAACGGAAGATTGACTAGTGCAGAAGCACTTGGCCATCGCGAGTTTGTGATGACTAAGCTGTATCCAAGCGCATAAAGACAATCTGACGAGAGCGGGATAAATTTCATGTCAAACCAACGATATCGAGTGGAGAATCTCCAACAGTTTTGTGCAAACGTTTTCGTTTCCCTCGGTCTTCCGTCAGGTGATGCGGACGTGGCGGCGAATTCGTTGATCCGTTCAGAACTTGAAGGTGCGGGAAGTCACGGGATCAGCCGTTTGGCTATTTACTCCAAACGTTTGAGGGAAGGGCGCATCGCCTCCACCCCTAAAATGAGTATGGAAACGTTCGGCTCTGTTATTAAAGTAGATGGAGGAAACGGACTCGGACAGGTGGTTGCCTACCATACCCTGCAGGCTGCGATGCCTCTTGCAAAAAAGTATGGATTGGCAGGCGCCTTCATTAAAAACAGCAATCATTTCGGCACAGCAGCCTATTTTTGCCAAATCGCTTGTCAAGAGAAGATGGTTTTGATTGCAATGACCAATTCACCGCCAGGCATTCCACCGTGGGGAGGAAAACGAGCTTACTTCGGAACCAATCCAATCGCTTTCGGTTTCCCAGTTAGACAAGAACCGCCCGTTATCGTCGACATGTCTTCCAGTGTAGTGGCCCGAGGTAAAATCATACTTGCCGCTAAACTGGGCCAATCGATCCCGTTCGGGTGGGCGATTGACGAGGAAGGCAGGGAGACTACGGATCCTTCCGCAGCGCTGCGTGGAGCCGTGTTGCCATTGGGCGGAGCTAAGGGTTATGCATTGGCTATGGCCATTGAAGTTGTTTGTGGGGTGCTCTCTGGAGCCGCTTTTGGACCTCACGTGAACAATCTATATAATGACCAGGACCCCGCCGCCAATGTGGGACACTTTTTTCTAGTGTTGGATATCGAAAAATGGATGAATTTAGATGACTATTTTTTAAGGATGGATCAATTCCTGCAGGAGGTCAAAGAAACTCCCATTGCCAAGGATTTTGAGGAGATTCTGTATCCGGGCGAGCGCAGGTACCGGACTTACCTGCAAAATAAGACTAGCGGAATTGACTTATCGCCTGAAATCCAGCAGGAACTGGAACAGCTTGGCGCGGGGTGCGGTGTTCCCTGGCCGGCGTCTGTACGTTAGTGATTCTACATTTTGGAAAAGGAAAAAAGGACTATGACAATGAAAATCTTGATCACAGAATTGAATTGGCCGTCCGGTATTCGGCTGCTGGAAGAAAAATATGGTGCTGACAAAATCGTGTACGATCCTGAGCTATGGAAGAATAAGCAGAAACTTGCGTTGGAAATAGCCGATGCGGATGCGTTGATTGTTAGAAACCAGACCCAGGTCAACCTGGAGATGCTTCGACCGGCAACCAGGCTTAAAGTAGTAGGCCGCTTGGGTGTCGGTTTGGACAATATTGATTTACAAACGATCCGGGAGAAAAACATCGTTGTCGTTTACGGTAAAAATGCAAATGCGACCTCGGTAGCGGAATACGTAGTCACAGCCCTATTTTTGTGGAGCAGACAAGTTGCAGAAGCTGCGCAAGATGTAAAAGAAGGGAATTGGAATCGTAAAAGGTTCACTGGAAGCGAGCTTTACGGAAAAACACTGGGTCTAATCGGAATAGGGGAAATCGGTCATCGGGTCGCTGTGCGTGCCCGGGCGATGGGCCTTCAAGTGATCGGATATGATCCGTATCTTACACCTTTTGATTTTCCGATCGTGGAGTCCGGAGTGCGTTTGGTAGAAATGGAGGAATTGGTCAAAATATCGGATTTTATTAGTCTGCACGTGCCCCTTACGCCGAAGACCCGCAACTTGATCAACCTAAACCTGCTTAACCAAATGAAACCTTCCACTCTTGTGATCAACAGCTCGCGGGGGGGAATCATTAACGAAAACGAATTGTATACAGCTCTTAACCAGAAGACAATCGCCGGAGCCGTCTTGGATGTTTTGGAACAAGAGCCTCCAAGTCCGAAACACCCGCTTCTGAAGCTGAACAATTGCATCATTACCCCTCATATTGCTGGTTTGACTGAAGAATCACAGGTTCGTACGTCTGAACTGGTCGCTAAGGAGGTGATCCAAGAATTAGAGGGAAACGTGTCGATGTGTAGGGTGAAATAAAATAATAGCAGATACATTTATCATGATGACATGATATTACAACCAATATGTTTGTACATGAATAAGAATAATGGAGGTATGTTCTGTGGGAAAAGCATGGAAAGTTGCAGTCATTGGTGCAGGCGATATGGGGAATCAGCATGTCAAGGGGTGGCAAATGGCGGGCCATGAAGTCGTATCTGTAACGGATATCGACACGGAGCGGGTCAATGCACTAGCGCAAGAATTCAATGTTAAGCACGTATATGCAGATTACAAAGAAGCGATTGCCTCGCAGGAAGTTGAAATTGTCTCGATCTGTCTTCCGCTTGCACTGCACGAGCGGATCACGGTACATGCTGCTGAGCAAAGAAAGCACGTATTCTGTGAAAAGCCATTGGCGAGCAATTTTCAGGAAGCTGGAAGAATGGAAGAAGCAGTAAAGAAGGCCGGTGTTCAGTTTGGAATCGGTTTCCAGCGCAACTTGTCTAAAGGTATCACCGCAGCGAAAGATTTAGTCCAAGGAGGCAAGCTCGGGCGACCTGTTATTTTCCATTGCGACGGAGTTGCCCAAATTCGGCCGAAGCGAATCATGCATGATGCAAAAGGAAACATGGGACCGCTTATGGATCTGGGGTGCCACTATTATGTCATGTGGCAGACGGTGTTTGGTTCATTGCCGAAAACTGTTCATGCTTACGGTAAAGTGCTGGCCAAAGACCGCCCGGAGCTTGCTCAGATTGCAGAACTGGCGATTGATAGTGCGGTCGTTACGATTGAGTATGAATCTGGAGACATCGGGATTTTCACTGTGACCTGGGGAATGCCTCCTCAATTTAAAATGAAAGG
>JAQBPP010000217.1 GCA_028287455.1 Bacilli bacterium
TCCATTGTGGAATTGCTGCCCTTACCAGTGTCCATCCTTGATGAGCTGCGGACTCAATCACGTGAGCGAACTGTGATTTTGTCTACGCGGATTGAAGGGAACACTTTGGATGAAGCGGCGGCGCGGAAGGCACTATATGCGGATAGTAAAGGGGAAGAGTAACAAGAACTGTATAATCTGATGAAGGCACTTGAGTTTCTGGATGATGCAGCCGATCGCAAACTTCCTATTACTGAAGAGCTAATCAAGAAACTCCATGCTATAATCCGGGTTAACCAGTATGGTCGCCGTGCACGCATAAGCGAGTACCGTAGAGAACAAAACCAGGTGGGCGTTCGAAACAGTTCAGAATTTTATTTGCCGCCAGAATGGCAAGATGTACCTGTTTTGATGGAGGATCTGGTTGCCTGGATCAATTCTCCAGACAGCTATAGTATTCCAGTTCCAATCAAAGCTGGCATCTTCATGTGGCAGTTTTTAACGATTCATCCATACATAGATGGAAACGGGCGTACAGCACGTATGCTCGCGACTTACATTCTCCGCCGCGGTGGTTTTGGACTTAAAGGGTTATTTGTATTGGAGAATTTCTATGACCGTAATCTTGCTGAATATTATCGCCGATTACACATGGGGCTGCATCACAATTATTATTTCGGCCGAAACGATGTTGATCTAACACTATGGCTGCAGTTCTTCATTGAGGGATTGTCAGTGGTCTTTGAAGAGGCAGCAGAAATCGTAGCTAACAAGTCGATGCAATTAACAAAGCTGGAGCCAGAACTCATCCGGCGGCTGGACCCTCTTCAGCGTCTCGTTTTTAACAAGTGAATTGCGAGAGCTGTTGCACTTGTCGGATCGTTCGATCCGCGAAAAGCTGTCCAAATGGCGGGAGGAAGGTTTTGTTGCGCCCAGAGACAGCGATGCAGTGCGTGTACGCTCAATCAAGCTAACCCAAGACTATGAACAGTTGGCAATTGAAATACGAACTGATTCTGTGAGTTATCCTTACTTATTGAAATGAAACGGGCGTACCTTGCCAGTAGCAGTTATGTAGGTAAACAAAAAATCTGTCGCGCGTGAAGGGTCATGACTTGAACCGGATCACTTGCGACAGATTCTTTTCTTTTAATTTCTCTGATAAACCTTCACATAGTCGACTGTATACGTTTGTGGGAAGCGGGTGGTTGCGTCCGGATTGCCAGGCCAATCGCCGCCGATCGCCAGGTTGATCAGAATGAAGAAGGGATGATCAAACACCCACTTGTCGCCGCCCAGATCGGCCGGGCTGCGCGTTTGGAACAGTGCCCCATCAAAATACCAACGAATGCAGTCTGGCTCCCATTCGACCCCATACGTGTGGAATTCGGCACTTAAGGTGTCGGGGGTGTCGAGTTTGGTTCCGATGCCTTTTCCACCGCTGTATCCGGGGCCATGAAGTGTTCCGTAAACGTTGGTCGGCGTTTTCCCGATATACTCCATGATGTCAATTTCTCCGCACGCGGGCCAGCCGATCGTGCGAATGTCTTCGCCAAGCATCCAGAATGCTGGCCAAATGCCTTGACCAAATGGCAGTTTCGCGCGCATCTCGATTTTCCCATAGGTCACATTGAATTTCCCTCTGGTGTTGATGCGTCCGGAAGTATACGCAAAAGTCTCACTATCATGCTCAGTCGTTTCCTCATGCGCCTGAACGACGAGAAACTGATTGCCCAGCTGAGCGGGATCCGGCTCAAACCGTACGTTCTTCTCAGCCGAAGTGTAGTTTTGCAGCTCGTGATTCGGCCCTTTGCCAAAATGATAACTCCATTTCGAGAAATCAAGCGCAGAGCCGGTAAATTGTTCTTCCCACACCATCAGCCAGTCGTGATCAGAAGCGGGAACTTGTTGATGCGCCATAAACAGCCTCCTTTGCAGCATTCTGCTTTTTTAATTCCAGCAAAAGGGGATCCCTGGGGACCCCCAATCTCACACTTGGTTCAACCGTTATTTTTGCGCTTGCGCCTGTTTTGCTTTTTGTACAGCGATGTCAATATCGTCAGCCGCTTCACGCAATGCAGTATTGATATCTTTTTTACCAGATACAATATCCAGCACGTGTTTATTTAAAGTGGAACTTGCCAGCGAATCATATCTGCTGATCTCTTTGGGATTGACAGCAGGTTTGTTGCCGAACAGAGCGCCGATGTTTTTCCCCTGCAAGAGCTGCATATCCGCACCATACTGCTGGTGTACAGTAGAACTGGAGATGCTGGGCGCATAGCCGACTCTGGCTAAATGGGTCTGCACCTCATCGGAGCCGATATAAGAGATGACACGAAACGCCTGGTCTTTATGCTGAGAAGAAGAAGTAATTCCAAGGATTTGTCCGCCATAAGCCGGTCCTTGGCCTGGAATATCAGGGAACGACGGCCAGGAAACCATATCCCAATGCAGCCCGTTGTCGACACCGCCCTGGAAAGCATCCCAATGGTCAGTGCCATAGGCCCACATAGCAAGGGTCTTGTCTTTTAAGAAAGAATTCGTATCATTGTCGATGTGTGAGGGATCGAGGTTGCCCGGAATGTCATAAGAGCTTTTATAAATTTGGAAAAAGTGCACCCACTGGTCATTCGTCACAATCGGTTTATCCGTTTTAGGATCCAGCGCGAGCAAAGGATATTGGCGGGCGGAACGGCCGAAGGAATCCATCTGCAAGCCGCGGTATTGAGTCGAGCCGTCATTCTTTGTGACTTGTTTGGCCAAATCAATCACTTGCGGCCAGGTCATGTTGTCTTTGGGATAGGCAACTCCATACTTATCAAAAATATCCTTATTGTAAAAGAGAACCAGACGGTATCCATAATACGGCAGCGCAAACAGCTCATTATGTTGGGCAGGAGCCACATTTAATATATTTTGGATAAACGGCTGATCGTACCTAGACAAATCAATTTTATACTTGCTGACCAGCGGATTGAGGTCAGTGGTGAGACCCAAGTCACTCCATCCTTGGACATCGGCTGGGTTATAGCTGATTAGAATATCAGGAGCTTGGCTGGCCGCAACCATATCCTGAATCTTTTCGTTGTTATACCCAGTAAAGACAAAAGTGAAAGTAATATAAGGGAACCGTTTCTGCAGCATATCGCCAACCATCGAATTGAATTTGTCGGCTGTGATCGGACCGCCAATCGTTAACGTGATCGGAGTGGTATCTTCTTGCGGCACCCCTGACGACTTGTCAGTCGTCGCAGTGGTTGTGCTGCCGCAGCCGGCAATGAGCAAAGCCAACAGCAAGACTAAACTGAACATGAGAAAACTGGTTTTCTTTAGCAACTTGACTAGGTTCACTATTCTTCCCCCTCAGGCAGAATGCTCTTACAAATAGTGGCGGAAAACAACGGATTGTTTTCCTATCTCTTACTGCACCAATAGTAGACGGCCTGAAAATTTCCTGCAATAGCACATATTTAATGGTATTATTGTGCTAGAAATTTAGTGAGGACGGCAATATGATATGAAATCGCTTTCGCGCAAGATCGGTGTTTTCGTGAAATCGGGAAGTTTTTACAGACGCTGTCTTTTACTTATTGTAACGATCACCAGCTTGTTGACTGCTTCCATTGGCTTTTGCATGAACTACTTTGGCAGTAAAGACATAGAAAATCAGCTGAACAGCTCTCATGAAGTTTTACTGCAGCGGGCAGCAAACAATATCGATGACAGCTTGTCTAGCCTGGAAATGCAAGTGACGCAATGGGCGTTGAATCCGACCTTTCAGGATTCGCTGCGGGATAAAACGTTCTATTCAGATTTTAAAGCTTATCAGGATTTGAACAAGACGTTAATGGCCATGCAAAATTCACTGCCGCTGATCGATCACACGTATATTTTCTTGAACAATCCTCCTGTCATCATTTCGGATGAACAAGGCTACATCGAACTTCACGATTCAAAAACTATCGAGCAATATTCGACCAGTCTCAAGGGGCCCTCTTTGGCATGGCAGGAAAATTTTACTGGTTATAACGATGCCAGTTCGAATGCTGTCGCGTTGATCGATACGCTGCCAGTAGGCGGCAGTCAGCGTTATGGAGCTGTGATTGTCACCATCAATTCTGCGGCGATCGATACGATGATCAACCAGACGGCAGCTGACAACGAAAGTACGGCTTTCATCATGAAAAGCAATGGGGACTTGCTCACCTCCGGCTGTTCGGGCCAGGGTTGTGGACTGCAGGATTCGATTCGTACCGAGATCCTGCAGCGCACACCGGCAAGCCAATCCTTTGATTTGTATTGGAAGGGCGAAAAATATGCGGTCTCTGATCGGATCTTGCAGCGTGCAGGCACTTCATGGACACTGGTAACAGCGACCCCGCTTACGAAGCTTACCCAACCTGTCACTGTGTATTCCAAAGTTAATCTTGCCATTAGTTTGCTAGGAATAGTCGCGGCCATTTTGCTGTCCTGGTTTGCATCGAACCGAATCTATCGCCCTTGGCGAGAACTTCGTGACGAAAGCTCTTCTTTGCGCGATCAGTTGAATCAATCTGTTCACTCCTTGCGCGAAGGCTTTATGATGCAGCTGGTGCAAGGCTATTATTATGCTTTATCTGAAGAGGAACTGGGCAGCCGCATGCAGAATCTCGGCTGGACCATCAGTCAGAGAAAGTTCATCGTTTTGCATGTTCAATTAACAGGACTATCCTATGCAAATGGACGGTTTTCCAAAGGGGATGAGCAGCTGGTCACCTTTTCAGCTGGAAACATCATGGAAGATCTGTTCGGCGAACATTGGATCGAGGCGAAAGTTGCGAATTTTCAGGATCTTACGCTTTATGCCTGGATTTCTTTGCCCGCAAGTTTGGCCAATGAACAAATTCACGAACAAGTGCGCAAGCTTTGTGAAACAGTTGTGGAGCGCGTGCATCGTATTCTTTATGTGGACGTGTCGATTGTCATTGGCAGGATCTGTTCCACTGTGAAGCAGATTGCGGATACAGCGGTGGAATCCCGTGAGGCCATACGGTATCGCGATTTGCATAAGGTCAGTCAAATAATTCACGTCGACGATTTCCTTCGGAAGAGCACGCCGTCGTTTCAGTATCCGCATTCGCTTGAACAGGAGGTCATTCAAGCATTTCGCAGTGGTGATGAACCCAGGGCTGCCTTGCTCGTGCAGCAATTTCTGGCTGAG
>JAQBPP010000237.1 GCA_028287455.1 Bacilli bacterium
GGTATTGATTGCGTTAAGGTTTATCCAGGGAATGGCAGGATCCGCAGGCATCGTGATCTCGCGCGCCGTTGTGCGTGACCTTTATTCGGGTCCAGCGCTCACTAAATTTTATGCGCTGCTGATGTTGGTTAATGGAGTGGCTCCTATCCTTGCGCCAATTGCAGGCGGACAGCTGTTGCAAGTAACCACCTGGAGTGGGGTGTTCGTGGTACTAAGTTTGATCGGGGTACTCATGCTGATCGCTGTCCTGTTTGGATTGCCAGAGACGCTGCCAAAACCAAACCGTTCCCAAAGAGGGATCCGTCATACGATGACGACCTTTCGCACCCTCACGAGAGACCGTGTGTTCATGGGATATGCACTATCACAAGGGCTTGTTGTTGCCGCCATGTTTGCCTATATTTCCGGATCTCCCTTTGTGACACAGCAAATCTTCGGCGTTTCTCCGCAACAGTTTAGCTTGATTTTCGCAATGAATGGACTGGGCATCATTCTGTCTGGCCAACTCGCGGGGCGATTGGCAGGAAGAATTCATGTAGTCAAACTGTTTGTCACTGGCATTGTACTAGCCGCTTGTGCCGGCATAACGTTACTTATTCTAATTCTGTCAGGTGACGGACTGTCGGCCATCTTGCCACCACTGTTTGTAGTGGTTTCCTGCGTTGGAATTGTATCTACAACCGGTTTTTCTCTTGCTATGCAAAATTACGGGCAATCGGCAGGCAGCGCCTCGGCACTGCTTGGGCTGTTGTCGTTTATTTTCGGTGCAATTGTGGCTCCACTGGTAGGCATTGCCGGCAGCCACACGGCGGTTCCGATGGGCATCATAATCGCCTCAGCAGATACCTTATCAGTCGTTTGTTATGTGATGTTGGCTCGAAACAGTGTACAATAAGTGCAACATGCAAGGACGGAGTGAACAGTTTGGAAGTTTGGAAACGAAATTTAGTTATCTTATGGATCGGATCATTTATCACCTCTGCCAGTTATTCAATGGTGATCCCTTTTTTGCCGCTCTTTATGCTTCAAATTGGTGTCAAAGAAAACATTGCAATGTGGTCAGGTCTTTTGTTTAGCGCTTCCTTTCTGGCTGGAGCAATCGCAACTCCTTATTGGGGTTCGCTGGCTGATAAATATGGACGGAAACCGATGATTATCCGCGCCGGTTTCGTTCTTTTTTTTGTCTATACGCTGACCGCATTTGTCACAAATCCTTATGAACTGCTTGCTTTACGAATTACGCAAGGACTGTTATCCGGATACATCCCTGGCGCGATTGCGCTGATTGGCACGAATACGCCAGAAACGAAGGTTGGCTATGCGCTGGCCATGATTTCAACCGCCACTTCCTCAGGCGGCATCATGGGACCGCTGCTCGGCGGCGGCATTGCCAAGCTTTTTGATAATCGGGTCGCATTTGCCAGTGGCGGGATTATGGTGTTTTTCTCTACGCTTTTGGTCGTGTTTTGGGTGAAAGAAGAAAAGTTCATCCCAACCAAAGAGCGCAGTTCCGTTTTTGGAGCGTGGAAGATAGCTGCCACGAATCGTCCTTTTTTACTTGTATTGGTGTTAACTCTGCTGACCTCGCTGTCTGTGATGACCATTGAGCCAGTATTGCCGCTGTATATTGTCGAACTCGGCGGTACGGTGAAAAATGCATCGCTATTGGCCGGGATTGTCTTTTCACTTGTTGGCATTGCCAGCATTTTGTTTGCGCCTAGATGGGGGAAAATGGCGGATAAGATTGGCTTCCGGACCATTCTGATCGTGGGTTTGCTTGGAGGTGGGCTGGGGAATTTAGCACAGATTCCCTTTCACGAAATTTGGGGGTTCTCAATCGTTCGCTTTATCTACGGCGCATTTTTCTGTGCGGTATTCCCTGCATTAAATGGACTGGTTGTTCGGTCCACTCCCAGTGAATTTCGCGGCCGGGCATTTGGGCTCAATCAAACTGCGAATCAACTTGGCAATATGTTAGGCCCACTGGTGGGCGGCGCAATCGGAGCTGTATACACGGTACATAGTGTATTCTGGGCCACCGGTATTTTACTTCTCGCCACTATGGGCCTTGCCTATTGGTCAAAGGCGAAAACTACTGCTATTCAGACAACGGCAGGATAATTTTCGATCAACTGCAGCAACTCATCAAGTGACTCGATTTGAAATTGCGGTTCCTCATAGCCCGCTGGCCAGGGTTGACCTTTGATCCAAACAGGGGTTAATCCTGCCAAAGCGGCTCCTATTACATCGTTAATCGGATTATCCCCAACAAACCAAGCTTCTGTTGCAGCAACATTCATTTCCTTTAGTGCCAGTTCAAAAATTCGCTTATCCGGTTTTTTGATTTGAACTGTTTCCGATACAATCACACTGCACATGTATGGACGTACACCGATTGCATCTATTTTGGTGTTTTGCGGAATCGTGCGTCCGTTTGTAATAATGCCCAATTTGATCCCTCTTGACGAGAGAATCTCTAATGTTTGCACGACCTGATTGGCTAACGCATTGCATTTTGAAGGAAAAGTAGCATACCAATGTGAGCGCAACTCATCAACTTCTGGCTTGATCGCCCAGGGTAAAACTTTACTTAATTCGATAAAAAAATCGTCACGTGCTCTGTACCCACACTGATCCACGTCTTGCAAAATGTCGTTTAGCTTTTCCAAGTCGATCGAAGCGAGTTTGTTCGAAAAGAATTCCCTGAAAAACACTGCATACTTGGCGACCGATAAGGGTCTGTCGATGAGCGTATCATCCAGATCAAATAAAATAGCGCGCGGCGTCATCATTAAATCTCCTTAAGTTAGGATCTGGCGCGCTGCGGCAGCCAGTTTAATACGGTTTGGATCTTTTTATCCCAATAACCCCACTCATGTCTGGCGGGTTCTTCTTCATAAGTATTGTCTAATGATAAGTTGCGACAATGGTCTCGAAAACGGACATTCTCCCGGTAAAGGTTATCCTCGGTTCCGCAGCATTGGTACAGCAGCGGTTTAGGTCCTTCCGCGGCAGCCACTCGGTTCGCCAAATGAAACAGATCATTTGCACTGCCTTGAATACTGTCGATCGCCCCGAAAATCGGCTGAAACAGTGCAGCATTGTCTGTTGCGCGTTGCTGAATATCAAGCGCTCCTGACAAACTCGCTGCTGCAGCAAATCGATCAGGGTGGTTAAGAGCCAATTTAAATGCTCCATATCCCCCCATCGACAGCCCTGCAACAAAATTATCCTCCCTTGCATCAGACAATGGGAAAAAGGAGCGTGCGACCTGTGGCAGCTCTTCGCTGATAAATGTCCAATAATTGAAGCCAGCCGCCATATCGGTATAGAAACTGCGGTGCACAGCTGGCATCACCACAGCAAGACCCAAAGACGCCACATACCGCTCAATGGATGTTCGACGCAGCCAGATCGTATGGTCGTCCGAAAGTCCATGCAAGAGAAATAGGGTGGGAATTTGCCCGACTGTTGTTTGAGGCAGAATTACATACATTGATGTTGACAGCTTAAGCGAATCGGAAAAGAAGTCACAATGGATCAAAGCCATTTGTTCAATCCCCCAATTATCAGTAGTCATTGCCTTGTATATTAAACTCACCCGTGCGATATTCCTGCTAAAGCCGATACACAGTTTCAATCCTGGATGATTGATCATCCCCGATGATTTCCACTGCAATTTCCTCTACAGTCATTTCAAATCGCTCATTGAAATCTTTTGTGTCTTCAAGAGCTGTCAGGAATTCCTTGTATGTTGAAAGTTTACCAACTGTAACATGCGGTATGTAGCTATATTCACGGTTCAAATGCTGTTTAAGTTTGCCTGTATACAATCTGTCATGAATGTCAATCAGC
>JAQBPP010000239.1 GCA_028287455.1 Bacilli bacterium
TCCTACTTCACCCAGTTATTTAAAAAGATCATCGGAATGACCCCAAAAGAATATAAGTCAGCGATAAAAAAGACGTTTAATCGAATTTCGCTTGATAATGAATAAAGATATGGAGTGCAATTCGCCACCTCTCGACTTGACGCTCAAAATACCAGTATGTCGGTTCCGGATTAGGATGTTTCCACAACGCATTCACTTCCGGAACAAGGTATGCATTATACCTCCGAGCAAATTCTCTGTATGTAGTCGTCTTGCCAACTGCACTTGCCCCTTCGATACAAATCAACGGCATACGTAGCGCTCCCCGTTTGCAGTTTCAGCTTTCCAGTATTTCAATTAGGAGGTCAACCAAATGAATGATCAACAAATCTCAGTCGCTGCAGGTGGAGTACTTTTTGTGAATCACAAGGTGTTGCTCGTCAAAATCAATTATGGATTGCTAAATGGGCACTGGATGCTGCCAGGCGGACTTGTAGAATCTGGTGAGTCATTGGAGGACGCTGTTGTGCGGGAAGTAAAAGAAGAGAGCCAAATTGTTTCTTCACCTAAGCGCATTATCGGCTTGCGGTCAGGTGTAAAAGATATACCGAATCAACCACAAACTGGCATATACATCGTATTTGAATTAGAATATATTTCTGGCGATCCTTTGGCTGATAACCAAGAAATTTCAGAAGCTGCTTTTTGGGAAGTAGAGAGCGCTTTGGAACATCCTAGTGTGATTGATTTAACCAAGGAAATGATACGTAGTTCATTCAAAGCTGGCGGTCTTCATTCCTTGCAAGACGAGATCGAAACTCAAAATAAATATCTCTCTTATCAAAGATATACGATTAAATAATCATTTAGTAATCTACTATTGGGTCATGCTGGTAGGCATGCGAAAAAGCATCCCCATTCTGTGATTAGAATGGGGATGCTTTTTCAAGTCTTATCGATCTTTCACATCTAAAGTGGTCGAATCATTAACAATAATTCAGGAATGTGCAAACCGCTTTACCTGCGGCTCAGGTATTGCACCAACGGATCGATCTACTTCTTTCCCCTCTTTAATCAAAACTAAAGTAGGAATACTGCTCACACCGAATCGCTGTGGCAAATCGGGAGATTGATCTACATCCACGTAATAAAACTCTACATCTGTTTCCTGTTCAGCCACGTTTGAGACCACCGGCCTCAGTGTACGGCAGGCAGGTCACCAATCTGCACCGAACTCAAGCACAACAGGTTTTGTAGCATTCTCAACAAGTGTTTCGTAATCAGCCGAAGTAATCGTTTTAGCCATAAATTAATCCCTCCAAGAGAAAGATTCCCACCAATAGGATTCCCTCATTTGTACAATTCAAACTGGTTCTGCTGCCCATGACCCCCACTCGAATGTAACCCTCTGCTTGACACCACAGTGTTCGATGATATCTCCACTTTTGGTTTCTTCGTCAAGTTCAATGTCTTTGTTACAGATGGCGCAAGAAACGACTTGACGGATCTTGCCCGTCCACTTCCTGTCCTGCTCAACGAGCCGGAGTGATACCCCAGCTCAGCTCGGGCAGAACACAACATCACCGGATTTTGCCTGTTCTGGTAAAGCGATTTCCTTCTCACACTCAGGACATAATACTTGACGTCTCAAACGCCACCACCTCGTTTAGATTCCAAGCAGCCGTTGGATTTTTCCTCTGTCAAAGCCGATGACGACTTCATCCCCAATGATGATAACGGGCGTTGCCAAAGCCCCCGTTTTCTCCACTAGTTCGTTTTGAACCGATTCATCAGCCACATTTCTCTCATCGAAAGTGTAACCTTTAGCACTAAGGAACTCCTTAGCCAGATGACATCCAGCTCAATTTGGAGATGTGTAAACCACAATCTTGGGATTATTCAATGTCGTACCCAGCATCCTCCACCGCCTCCTTTAGAGCATCTGCGTTCGTTTTCGATTCGTCAAAAGTGACAGTCGCTTGCCCCTTGTCCAAATCGACACTGGCATCTTTAACGCCTGTTACCCTTTGCAGCGCCTTTGTTACCGAGTTCACGCAACCTTCGCAGGTCATTCCTTTGATCGAGATCGTTGTAGTTGTCATTCATAACAGCTCCTTCATCAGTTGATCTATTTGAGGCGACTGCCAGCCCGTCTTCGAGTTTTAGCCGCCGTAAAAACAAACTATTGGAGACCACGCTGACTGAACTTAGTGACATCGCTGCACCGGCGATGATTGGACTTACAATGCCAAAAGCAGCGAGTGCAATCCCGATGACATTGTAGAAAAAAGCCCAAAAAAGATTTTGCCTGATCTTGCGCATAGTTGCTTTCGACAACCGAATGGCGTTGACTACACCTTGTGTATTTGACTTCATCAAAGCAATATCGGCAGCTTCCAGGGCGACGTCTGCACCGGTTCCCATGGCAATCCCGACATCTGCAGCCGCAAGCGCTGGAGCATCATTGATGCCATCGCCCACCATCGCAACCCGCAGCCCACGTTTTTTAAGTTCTTCTACTTTAGCGGCTTTATCTGCTGGCAGGACTCCGGCGATCACATTTGTGATGCCTACCTGTTTCGCCACTGCTTGGGCTGTGAGCTCGTTATCACCCGTGATCATCCAAACCTCGATTCCCATGCTCTGTAACTGCTTGATCGTTTTAACGGCATCCGCTTTGATCGTGTCAGCAATCGCAATCACACCCAGCAACTTGTCATCCAACGCCATCATGACTGCGGTTTTGCCTGTGTTTTCAAATTGAGCCAACACATCGTCTGGGAAATTGGTGATCCCGTTTTCCATCAACCAACGGCGGTTTCCAATGCGAACCATACGCCCTTCCACA
>JAQBPP010000290.1 GCA_028287455.1 Bacilli bacterium
GGTCTGCCGCGGGTAGCCGGTCATCGGGCAGGCATGAAAACTGTCAAAGAAATTACTACTGCTGCCGATGATGCCGGAGTTTCGGTTTTAACGCTATATGCGTTTTCAACTGAGAATTGGAAGCGTCCTACTTACGAAGTGAAATTTCTGATGGAGCTGGCTGTAGAGTTCATCGGTTTGGAACTTGCGGAATTGAATCGAAAAAACGTACGCATTCAGATCATCGGGGATGAATCAGCGCTGCCGGATATCACCCGCCGGGCGATTACAGAAGCTGTCATAAAAACGCAAGCGAATACAGGAATGACCTTAAATATTGCACTCAATTATGGCAGCAGGACAGAGATGACCGAGGCCGTTCGAAAGATTGCCTCTGAAGTGGCCGAAGGAAAATTGAATCCGGCGGATATCTCTGAAGAGTTATTTTCTGAGCACCTCTTGACCAGCCAGTTGCCAGATCCTGATCTTTTGATCCGTACCAGCGGCGAAATCAGATTGAGCAACTTTTTGTTGTGGCAGCTCGCTTATACAGAATTATGGTTTACAGATGTATATTGGCCAGATTTTACCCGTGAACTGTTTTTTCAAGCTCTTTCTGATTATAAAGGACGCGGGCGTCGGTTCGGCGGATTACTATAGGAGTGATTTCCAGTTGCTAACAGCGCGGGTTTGGACAGGTTTTATCGTTGGTGCCGTAGTAATCGCAGCCACTCTCTTAGGCGGCCTGTGGTATGAAACACTGATGCTGGTCATTTGTTCCGTCGGGTTTTGGGAATTGCTCGCCATCCGGGGAATTGCCCCGTTTCGTTTGCCTGCCGTGGCAGGGTGGCTTGTACTCTATTTGTGTTTTTTCTCCGGAACGGGATTTCTGCTGCAACCGCATTGGTTTATGCTGCTGCTCTTTATTTTTCTGTTAATTCCTGTCTTGACAAAAAACGACTCCTCTTTTGCGGATGCTGCATTTATCTGGTTTGGGAGTTTATGGATTGGTTTGTCTTTTTATTTTCTGCTGCAGCTTCGGCTGGACCAACCGAATGGGTTTTGGCTTTTTTTATTCGTGCTGCTGACCATCTGGGCAACAGACATTGGCGCTTATTTTGTTGGCAGGTGGTTAAAGGGGCCCAAAATTTGGCCGGTCATTTCTCCAAACAAGACAGTTGCCGGTACGCTCGGGGGGATTGTTTTTGCATTTCTCGTCGGCGTACTGTTTAGTATATTTCATTCCAACCTTGCAATGTGGGGGCTGTTCAGTGTATTGCTGTCCGCTCTTGGACAATTAGGGGATTTTGCTGAATCCGCGCTCAAACGTACATATGGCGTTAAGGATTCCGGTCGGCTTTTGCCCGGACATGGCGGCATGCTCGATCGGTTTGACAGTTTGATTGTGGCGGGTCCGGCAGCCTATTTGCTCTCGTCACACCTAATTAGCCTATTTAGCGGGGGGACTGGATGATGAAAAAAATAGCTCTGCTTGGCTGCACTGGTTCGGTCGGCCGAAGCACACTCGATGTCATCCGAGAACATTCGGACCTTTTTCAAGCAGTAGCGATGGCTGCAGGTGAAAACCTGGAGGAGTTTGTTCTGCAAATTATGGAGTTTCAGCCTGCTTTGGTCTCGATGAAAACGGCAGACTTAGCGCAGGAACTGAAAGCAAGGCTTACAGGTAATCGAGGTTCTTACGAGTTTCGAATGCCTGAAATCGTGTATGGCGAACAAGGGTTAATCTCGGTCGCAGTGCATCCTGACGCGGACATAGTGCTCACCGCTGTGGTTGGCGTGCAGGGATTAAAACCGACACTTGCTGCGGTGCAAGCAGGCAAGGACATTGCTTTGGCTAACAAAGAGACCCTGGTGGCAGCAGGACATTTGGTGCAGCAGGCGGCAGGACGATCAGGCAGCTCGATTTTGCCGGTAGACAGTGAACATTCGGCGATTTTTCAATGTTTAAACGGAAAGCGAACCTCTGATGTAAGCCGCTTGATTCTGACTTCTTCTGGCGGACCGTTTCGGACAAAATCCCGGCAGGAATTGGCGCGGGTAACTGCAGAAGACGCGTTAAAACACCCGACCTGGAGCATGGGTGCCAAAATAACGATCGATTCGGCAACTCTGATGAATAAGGGTTTGGAAGTCATCGAGGCCCACTGGTTATTTGATGTGCCTTTTACCCAAATAGATGTGTTGGTGCATCCGCAAAGCATTGTGCATTCGCTTGTCGAGTTTCTCGACGGTTCCTTGATTGCTCAGCTCGGTACAACCGATATGCGGCTGCCCATTCAATACGCATTATCCTACCCGAACCGTTTGCCAACAGAGAGGAGCCGGCTGAATTTGGCTGAAGTCGGGACACTTACGTTTCAGGAGCCGGACATGGTGAGATTTCCTTGTTTATCGCTTTGTTATCAAGCGGGGTCGGCTGGAGGCACCGCGCCAGTTGTAATCAATGCGGCCAATGAAGTGGCAAACGCCCTGTTCCTGGCCGGGAAGCTGCCGTTCCTCGGCATAGAAAAAGTACTGGATCAAGTGCTTGACCGCCATCAAATGGCGACTGCTCCTGATTTGGATGAAGTGCTCGCAAGTGATGAGTGGGCAAGACGCACAGCTTTTGAACTGGCAGCAGAACTCGACTAGTCACATAACTGAACGGAGGCAAAGCACATGCGTCAAAGCAAAATGTTGATTCCTACTTTGAGGGAAGTGCCGTCAGAAGCAGAAATCATCAGTCACCAAATCATGCTGCGGGCCGGAATGATCCGGCAGCTTGCTGCAGGGATTTACACCTACTTGCCGCTAGGATACCGGACACTGCGCCGAATTGAACGGATTGTGCGGCAGGAGATGGACAAGAGCGGCGCGCAGGAAATTCATTGCTCTGCGCTGCAGCCGATGGAATTGTGGGAACAGTCTGGACGTGCCAGCGCGTACGGCCCGGAGATGATGCGCATCAGTGATCGGCACGAACGACAGTTTGCACTGGGTCCAACTCATGAAGAGGTATTTACGACTCATGTGAAGAACGAGGTGCGTTCTTACCGTCAGTTGCCGCTGAATTTATATCAAATCCAAACGAAATATCGGGATGAAATACGCCCGCGGTTTGGAGTGATGCGTGCCCGTGAATTTGTGATGAAAGATGCCTACTCCTTTGATGCCTCCCTCGAAGGATTAGACATGAGTTACCAGGCGATGCATGATGCATACCACCGAATTTTCACGCGTGTCGGCCTGAATTTTCGGGCTGTTGATGCGGACGCCGGCGCGATTGGCGGTGAAGGGGGCAGCCAGGAATTTATGGCTCTGTCTGAAATTGGAGAGGATACTCTGGCAGTATGTACCCACTGCTCTTACGCAGCAAACCTGGAGAAAGCCACAGCGTTCTATGTTCCATTGGAACTGCAATCGGCGGGTCTGTCTCCTACGAAAGAGCAAGTGTCCCCTGTCAAAGTTGCCACGCCTGGCAAACGTACGATTGAGGAAGTATCTTCTTTTCTCAGCGTAAGTCAAGAGCAGCTTTTAAAAACACTGCTGTATGAAGCGGATGGTGAGTTGGTTGCAGTCGTGATCCGGGGCGATCATGAGGCCAACGAGACGAAGATTAAGAACGTGCTTGGCGTAGGCAACCTGGAACTTGCAGGCGAGGCCGCGCGGCAAAAGTACGCGGATTTGCCTGTCGGGTATGTAGGACCAATTGGACTGTCTGATTTGGGGATTCGTGTATTGGTGGATCGTTTGGCTGCGTCTGTTTTTGATGCTGTAGTGGGAGCAGGCGAGGTCGGTTTCCACTTGACAAACGTTCGGCCAGGCATTCATTTCAACATCGATCAAACGTATGACTTGCGCAATGTGGTGAGCGGCGAACCTTGTCCGAATTGCCAGTCGCCGCTGGAATTTTACCGGGGAATTGAAGTCGGGCATATCTTCAAACTGGGTACGAAGTATTCGTCCACCATGGGCGCCAAGTTTTTGGACCAGGACGGCAAAGAAAAAGTGATCGAGATGGGCTGCTACGGCATTGGCGTCACCCGGGTGTTAGGTACGGTGGTCGAACAAAATTATCGTGATGATGCAGGACTTGTCTGGCCGATGTCGATAACGCCCTATCATGTGCAATTGATCCCGGTCAATGCAAACGATCAGGTGCAGCAGCAGATTGCAGCTGACCTTTATGAGAGGCTGCTTGCTGCAGGGATCGATGTGCTCTGGGATGACCGGGATGAACGTCCAGGTGTCAAGTTCAAAGACGGTGATCTGATCGGAACTCCACTGCGCATCACAATTGGCAGACTTGCAGGTGAAGGCATTGTCGAATACAAAGACCGCAGGAGCGGTGCTGTGGATCAAATCACTTGGCAGGATGCGCTTACTCGTGCAATCGATCAAGTGAAATCAGGTATAATGCGGCAGGGAAACGAGGGTGAAGGTCGAATTTAGTTACGAGCAAAAACGGTCGCTAAGAAAGGAAGTCAACATGAGTATCACGTGGAATGAGGCTGCCTCTCAAAAC
>JAQBPP010000012.1 GCA_028287455.1 Bacilli bacterium
CCTTGGAAAGTAATTACATCCTTGGTATTAATCACTTCACCGTGAAACATACGAGCTTCACTGTCAAATTCAATACGTGCTAAATAACCTTTATAATTCATCATGGTGTCAACCCCGCTTCTGAAAGGAATCGGCGCAATGATTTGATTGCTCCTTTGTCAGTGTCCTTTTCTGGATGTGGCCGATGAAAAACTGCCCGTACTCCGTTTATGGCGACGCGAACACGAGAACCATACTTCTTTTAGGAATTTGTGTATCCGCAGCCAATTCTATTTACGTCCTCAGTTTCATTATTTTTTTGTAATATAGGTGAATTAGAATTCCTTGTTAAGCCTGCAGCCAAGCATCCGTGTCATAACCGCGCTGTTCCCAGTAACCTAAGCCCCCAGTTTCGACCAGTTCAATCGACTCTAACCATTTGACCGATTTATACCCATACATTTTCGGTACAACAAGTCGAACCGGTCCCCCCATCGCTTGTGGAATTGGTTTGCCGTCATGAAGAACAGCGACCATCACGTCAGACATATTGGCTTGCTGAAGGGTGAGATAGTCGGTGTACACTTTGTCACCAGAATAGAATTTGACGAATTTCGCTTGTTGTTTTACGCCGGCAAGAGTTAGTAAATCCACTAAGGGAATCCCTTCCCATGTATTGCTGTATACGGACCATCCTGTTACGCAATGAAAATCACTTACTTGAACCTGGCGTTTGATTTGTAAAAATTGTTCCCAGCTGAGTGTCATTTGATTGTTGACAAGCCCTTTGACCGAAAAGACCCAATTGTCAGAAGTGAACGTCGGGATGTCGGTAACTGTGTAAATTCTGAACTGCCCCTTGCTTCCACCGCCAATCAGAGCAGACGAAGCCGGCATTGGCTCTGGCGCAGGGACCATTTGGTTTTTGTCATCGAGAATCAGGTCAGAAGAGAAATTATCTGACGAACCAAATGTATAGCGCAAAAATCTTATAAAGAAAGGTCCTGCTGCAGCCGTTATTCCTATGCCGATCGCCCATTTCACAAATTGTCGACGTGAGTAAAGCGGTTTTCTAATTGCTGCAACTGGTTTGGACTCCGCTTCACCATTTCCTGCCGCGCTTATTGTCCGCAAAGCAGGTTTCCGCAGCCAACGCAATCTGGTGACGGAGTGAAACAACGCGTACGGAATGCCAATCCACGTAAGGACATCATGTACAACAAGTGCATCATTATTCCAGAAAGTCGGTAAATGTCTATACTGCCACAGCACAATCCCTGATAAAATCCACCCGGCAAGTAAAAACAAAACAATACTGAGATTGATGAGCTGTTTTTTCTTTTTACGAATTTGCTTCAGATGGTTGGCCATGCGCGAAAAATAAATCAGGAGCAATGCAATGGAGATCACGCCGACCCAAATGTGAATTTCCCTGATCACAACCCTCATCACACCTAAGTCACCGCGTATGGTTCCGATGCTAAGGAGGATACCTGAAAGTGACAATACTAAAACTGCATAGGCATTCCATCGATGGAGTTTAATTAATAATTTCCTCATGCGATCCACTCCGATAATTTAATCAAACCTCACAGGCTGATCCAGTATTTTTTCTTTCATCTGTCTAAAGGGTTGATAATTGGGCTGTAAAGAGAACGACAATTCGGACAAATCCTCTGGCAGCTTGGGTGTAATAATAAATTTCAGACTTGCCCGATTTCCGCCTCCTTGAAATCCCATGGTTTGTATGAAGTATCCGTTATCAGGTTCTACATTCAAAATCAGTTGCGGTCTTATGCTGGAAAAACCATATACTGGATCTTCATTTGCTCGAATCTCCAGAATGACTTCTGAGGCGTGCACATACTGCATCATATGAGTCAGTTGGTATTCGCACTCCTCCACCTGAATCTTTTTCATGATGGGGACGACAGTTTGCAGATCCCCCGTGTCGATGGGACCGTAGACCGGTAGTGTCATTTGATTAAGCCCATGAAACAGCCACTTAATCAAAGAAAGGTCCAAATGGAAGGTTTCAGCCCAATGCAGCATTAGGTCTGCTGGAGGCATATACCGCTGGCCTGCTGCAGTTTTTGCGCGTTCAGCTAACAACGACAGGATTTTTTGATCCACTTCCTTGAGTTCATCCAAATAGCCAACTTTCAACATAGCTCGCCACACCATCCTCGTCATTACTTTCTATAATAAAGTGCTCAGCTAACTGGATAAGGCTTCTCTATAAGAAGGGTACTGAGGAGCCCATCCCAATTCCTGTTTGATTAATTGATTAGAACAACGAATAGAGGGTGGATTGACAATTTGTTCATCGCGTTTAAGACCCCGTTCGCCAAACTCGCTAGAAATATACTCAAATAATTCCCGCTGCCTCACTGGCTCATCATCCACTACATTGTAAATGCGGTTGAAAGGTTGTTTATTTACAGCAGCAACTATAGCTCGAGCCATGTCTAGTACATGAATCAAAGATACAAAATGTTGACCGTTGCCCTGAACTTGCAACTGCCCCATCTTGGCGCGATCGATCCACTGTTCAGGGGTACCTGTGCCTTGTCCATAAAAACTTCCACCCCGCAAAATAACATACGGAATTTCTGATTGACTGCGGACCTTTTGTTCCATTTCCACAGCAGAGTAAAGCTGAGCGGCCAAAGAGCTGGAAAATGGCACCTCCTCCGTGATCCACTGGTCGCCGTGATCGCCATATGGAAATACGATGCTCTGTTGTACGTAATACGTGGCGTGCGACTTACGTGCAACCTCCAACAAATGTTCGGTGCCTTTAGTACGTATTAAATCATTGGTCTGCCAGTCGGCCGGACCCTTTGGACTGAGAGGGATTTTCGTGGCCAGATGCATGACAACGTCACACTTGGGCACTAACTGTTGAAAAGAATCCAGCTCCAATAGGTCAACCATTAACGGTTCTGCACCAAATCCACGCACCAGAGCAGCTGCCTCCTGATTACGCACCAGTGCAATGACATCATGTCCCTGATTTCGCAAAAGAGGAATTACATCTCTTCCCAACACGCCGCTGGCACCTGCAATGAACACACGCAAACTAACAACCCCCTCTTGCCACTAAACGTTTCGGAGCTGCGCGCAAATACGCTTCCATGAGCAATTCACTGAGTTCATCCCAATCAAGCGGCTCGTCTTTGTTGGTGGAAACCCAGCCGTGATG